>WRFF01000014.1 GCA_009778945.1 Clostridiales bacterium
AACTCGATTGAGGGGGAGCGCAAAATTTTTTACAAGCGCAAAATCCTTTCACTTGGTTTAAGCAGAGAAGATGTTATACTACGGGTGAAAAAATATTTTGCACTAACAAGCAGTTATGGATGGAGCTGAATGACTTCAACACAAATCGTCCAAACGACGTACGGCGCGGTAAGAGGCGAGCGCAGGGACGGCGTGAGCATCTGGCGCGGGATTCCGTACGCCGCGTCTCCGGCCGGTAGCCAGCGCTTTCAAAAACCGCAGCCGCCGGAACGGTGGAAGGGGGTGCGCGGCGCGATGGCGTTCGGCCCCGCGTGTCCGCAGAGTTCACGCATGATCGGGCGCGGAGCGGTCCCGAATGTATCGGAAGACTGCCTGACGCTGAATATCTGGTCGCCTGCGGCAGATAATATGACCCCGGCAACAGGCAGCAGAAAATTGCGCCGGTCTTTGCGCCAATCTGCTTTGTTGCCGAAAGCCTTACATACTACCGGTATGCGCGGTTCCGGCGCCTCGCATATTGGCGCAAATCCTCGGCGCTTTGTTCCTGTTGTCTGTTGCCGAGGTCATAAAAAGCGGGCGGTCCTGTTCTATATCCACGGCGGCTCCTTCAGCGAAGGGACGGGCAGCGATAAGGAATACGAAGGGACGGACCTGGCGCGTGAAGGCGACGTGGTCGTCGTCACGATGAACTACCGTCTGGGCGCTTTCGGTTTTATGAATTTCACGTTTTTGGACGAACGGTTCGCGGCGAACTGCGGCCTTTGGGACATCCTCGCCGCCCTGCGCTGGGTGCACGAAAATATCGGCGCATTCGGCGGCGATCCGGACAATGTGACGATGTGCGGCCAGTCCGCCGGCGGGATATGCGCGTGTATCCTGTCTATGCAGGATGAGGCGCGCAGCTATATAAAGCGGGCTATTATGATGAGCGG
Source organism: Clostridiales bacterium (assembly GCA_009778945.1). Classification (GTDB taxonomy): domain Bacteria; phylum Bacillota; class Clostridia; order Peptostreptococcales; family Anaerovoracaceae; genus WRFF01. The sequence goes on from WRFF01000014.1 coordinate 933, forward strand.
CGTGCCGACGCTGCTGCATACGGAAGAGCAGTCGCGACAGATCGCACGCGATTTTCTGGATTTTCTGGGCATTACGGATGCGGAAGGCCTGCTCGCGATATCGGAGGAAACTCTCGCAAAACGGCAAAATGAGTTTGCGGACGCCGGTCTGGGGGTAGCGGCGTTCGCGCCGTGTCTGGAACGCGAAATGATCAGTCAGTATCCGATACGGTTGGCGCGGGAAGGCGCAGCGCCGGAAATCCCGATGCTGGTCGGCACCACGCGGGAGGAAATGTCTATTGTCCTGGAGCCCATTCTTTCCGGAATTGTGGACATCAACGATCTGCGAAAAGAAAGCTTAAAGGCCGAAAAAGAAGAAACCATAGAGCGGATCAAAGAAACCTATGAAAAAATTTACGGAAAACACGGAAGGCGCGGAAGAGCGATCAATATTTCGGACTATGTGTTCCGTCTCCCCTGCGTATGGTTTGCGCAGGCGCGCAGCGGGAATTCAAAGACGTGGATGTACCGTTTCGATTATGAGACGTTCGGTATGCGTATTTCCAGGCTGCATGCGTTCCACTCCAGCGACGTTCCGTTTTTGTTCGGAAATTTCGGAGTCGGCCATGCGCGGCTCATGCTGCTGCTCACGCCCGTGAAAAAAGATGTCCGCAAAGTGCATCGGGAAGTACGCGGTGATTTCCTGATGTTTATGAAAGAAGGTACGCTCCCCTGGGAAACCTGCGAGGAAGAAGGTGGGCCGGCCAAATGCTATGCGCATCATACCATCATAGAGCCGGCTGTCCCACCCGAGATCATGCGGGCGTACAACGATGCCGATTTCAAACGCAGATGTCTGGCGGGCGAGCCTGTCGCGATCCGGTAGGATAATTGTCACCGGCGACAAGTACAGAAACTCATTCGAATCTGCGAATCTAAAAATATCCTATAGTAAATTTCAAGCAGTAATGTTGGCGTTTTGTAGTACTTCGTTTAGTAAAAGCAAAAATTGTAGATATATTGTATTGCAATGCAATATAAAATATAATCTTTGTAGTAAGTTGAATCTTTGTTTAATATATATAGGAGGTTATCATGAGAAGAAAGAAATTTGCAGGGATCATAGCGATCGTATTGTGTATCGCTTTCGCCCTGTCAGCATGCGGCGGAGGTTCCACCGGCGGCGGTACGGCCCCGGGCGGATCCCCGGGCGGCGGATCCCCAGGCACAGGCGGCGGACAGGCCGCCGCAGGTGCAGTGTATTATTTGAATTTTAAGCCGGAGGCGGATCAGCAGTGGCAGGCTCTCGCCAAAGTCTACACCCAGCAGACGGGCGTGCCGGTGACGGTGATCACGGCCGCTTCCGGCCAGTATGAGACGACATTGAAGTCCGAAATGGCCAAGAGTTCACCGCCCACGCTTTTCCAGGTGAACGGGCCGGTCGGTCTCGCGAGCTGGAAAGATTATTGCTATGATTTGACCAACAGCAAGGTTCTCGGCGAACTCACCAACGATGAATTCGCGCTGAAAAACGGCAGCGAAGTGGCAGGTATTGCGTATGTCATCGAATCGTATGGCATTATCTACAACAAAGCTCTGCTTTCAAAGGCCGGTTATACGCAGGACGACATTAAGAGTTTCGCGGATTTGAAAAAGGTTTCGGACGACATCACCGCCCGTAAAGCCCAGCTGGGTTTCTCCGCCTTTACATCCGCCGGAATGGATTCGTCGTCGTCCTGGCGCTACACGACCCATTTGGCCAATCTCCCGATCTACTATGAATACAAGGCGGACGGCATCGGTTCCTCCCCTGCGATAAAGGGCACGTATCTGCCGAACTTCAAGAATATTTGGGATCTGTATATCAATGACGCTACCGTGAGTCCCAAATTGCTGAGCACAAAGACCGCGGACGACGCCGTGGCGGAATTCACCACCGGACAAGGTGTGTTCTACCAGAACGGCACTTGGGCCTATAACGATATTAAAGCGATCGGTGATGATAATCTCGGAATGCTGCCCGTCTACATCGGCGCGCCCGGAGAGGATAAACAGGGATTGTGCACCGGCACCGAAAATTATTGGTGCGTGAATAAAAATGCAAAGCCGGAAGACATTCAGGCCACGCTCGATTTCCTGTATTGGTGCGTGACCTCCCCCGAGGGAACCAAAGCGCTGTGCAATGACATGGGCTTCACGATTCCTTTCAAGGACAACCTTCCGACTACAAACCTGCTGGTGAAAATAGCCAACGACTACTTAGCCAACGGCTATACCCCCGTATCGTGGAACTTCACGACGATGCCGTCCGAGACATGGAAGAGTGACCTCGGCTCGGCGATGACGGCCTACGCTGCGGGCACGGGCGGTTGGGACGCTGTCAAGACCGCTTTTGTCGACAACTGGGCAAAAGAATACCAATTGGCAAACAGCGGCAACTGATTTGCCAGTTCACGGCGGGCGGAAACGCCCGCCGTGCGTATACTTATGTATTGAGGTGATGTCCTATGGATAAGGCTCTTCGACGAAATCTTCCCATTTTCGTGCTGCCCACGCTTGCCGCTTTTATCATCGGTTTTCTCGGGCCGTTCTTCATGGGGCTGTGGCTTTCTTTCTGTAAATTTACTACCGTGCAGGACGCCACTTTTGTGGGTTTCACAAACTATGTGCGGGCGTTTTCCGACATGACGTTCCTGGGCTCTCTCGGATTCACCGCGCTGTTTGCCATCACCAGCCTTGTCCTGATCAACGTGATCGCTTTCGCGCTGGCGATGGCGCTTACGCAAAAATTTGCGGGTACGAATATTTTTCGCACGATTTTCTTTATGCCAAACCTGATAGGCGGTATCGTTTTGGGCTATATCTGGCAGTTGATTATCAACGGGGTCCTTGCGCATTTCAACGCCGCTTTGGCGATTGACGCGAAGTTTGGATTCTGGGGCCTGATCGTCCTCGTCTGCTGGCAGCAGATCGGCTATATGATGATCATCTATATCGCGGGGCTGCAGACGATCCCCGGCGATGTGAAAGAAGCCGCCGACATGGACGGCGCTTCGGGCCGGAACCGCCTGTTCCGTGTGACGGTCCCGATGATGATGCCGTCCATCACCATCTGCACTTTTCTGACAATCACAAACGGTTTCAAGCTGTTCGACCAGAACCTCGCCCTTACCAACGGAGAGCCCGCGCGTTCTACGGAAATGCTCGCCTTGAACATCTTCAACACGTTCTACGGCCGCGTCGGTTTTGAAGGCGTGGGGCAGGCAAAAGCTGTTCTGTTCTTTATCCTGGTGGTCGTGATCGCGTTGATACAGCTTAGAATTACGCGGGAGAAGGAGGTGCAGCAATGAGCGCGAAGAGAACAAAGCGGGGCGTCGCGTCCCTCCTGCTGGCCGTCGCCAGCATCGTTTACGTCTCTCCGCTTTTCATCATATTATTCAATTCCTTCAAGTCGAAGACCTATATCAACCTGTCTCCGTTCAGTCTGCCGACAAAAGAAACCTTTGCCGGTTGGGAAAATTATCTGGTTGGTATAAATAATTATGGATTCCTGCAAAGCGTGGGCTGGACGCTGATTATCACGGTCGGCTCCGTCTTTGCGATTTTGCTGTTTTGCTCGATGTTTGCCTGGTTCATAACCAGGACGAAGGCCTGGTATTCAAGGGTCCTGTACCTGCTGTGCATCTTCTCCATGGTCGTCCCGTTCCAGATGGTCATGTTCACGCTGTCGAAGACGGCGGACACGCTGAATCTGAACACGCCATGGGGCATTATCATCGTCTACCTGGGATTCGGCGCGGGCCTCGCGGTGTTCCTGTTCAGCGGTTTCGTCAAGAGCATTCCGCTGGAGGTCGAGGAGGCCGCCACCATCGACGGCTGCGGCCCTCTGTCCACTTTCTTCCGGGTTGTGCTTCCGATCATGCAGCCCACCTATATCACGGTGGGGATCCTGCAGACAATGTGGATATGGAACGACTTTTTGCTCCCCTATCTCGTCCTGGACCAGAAACACTACAAGACAATCTCCATGACGGTTCAAATGATGAGAGGAAGCTTCGGCCGCGTGGATATGGGCGCCATTATGGCATGCTTAGTCATGGCCGTCATTCCGATGATCATATTCTACCTGGCCGCCCAGAAACATATCATCGAGGGCGTCGCCGCCGGCGCGGTAAAGGGATAAATAATGACGGAGCGGAATTCAAATCGCTTCGCCCGGTCGGCGGGGATACTGCTTCCTGTCAGCAGCCTGCCTTCCCCTTACGGGATCGGCGCTTTCGGGGAAGCCGCCTATAAATGGGTGGGCTTCCTGCATGAGGCGAAGCAATGCTATTGGCAGATACTTCCCCTCGTCCCGGTCGGCGACGGGGATAGCCCGTATTCCAGTTTTTCCGCGTTCGCGGGGAACCCCTTTTTCATCGACTTGGATACGCTGCATGAAGAGGGGCTGTTGGAGCGGGAGGATTATGCGGATATAAGCTGGGGCGCTTCGGGCAAACGGGTGGATTATGATACCGTCCGCCTCCATAGGGGAGACGTGCTGCGCAAAGCCTTCGCGCGGTTCACGAACGAAGCCGCGCTCGCGGATTTTGCCGCGCAGGAGTCGTGGTTTGAGGACTACGGCCTCTATATGGCCATAAAGAAAACGCAGGGGATGCGGTCCTGGATCGAATGGGAGGAACCATTGCGGCTGCGGCGCCCGGACGCCATCGCGAAGGCGCGGGAAGAGCTGGCGGAGGAGATCCGGTTCCATGCTTTTGCGCAATACCAGTTCAGGAAACAATGGCGGGCCCTGCGCAGTTATGCGAATGGGAAGGGAGTTGAAGTCATAGGCGACATACCGATCTATGTATCTCTGGACAGTGTGGAGGTTTGGGCGAATCCTGAATTGTTCCAAGTGGACGAACATGCGAATCTCACCAACGTAGCCGGTTGCCCGCCGGACGGATTTTCTCCCGACGGGCAAATTTGGGGGAATCCTCTCTACGATTGGGACAGGATAGAGGAAACGGGCTTCGATTGGTGGATACGGCGGCTGAGGCACAATTTCGAACTCTATGACGTGCTCCGAATTGATCATTTCCGCGGCCTTGAAAGCTATTTTTCGATCCCTTACGGCGCAGATGACGCCGAAAGCGGACGGTGGATAACCGGTCCCGGCATGCGCTTTATTAACGCCATAAAACAGGCGCTCCCCGATGCCCGGATCATCGCGGAAAACTTGGGCTTCCCGTCGGACGCCGTGCGCAAACTGCTGGCGGACAGCGGTTATCCGGGCATGAAACTGATTCAGGCCGCCTTTGATCCCCGCAGCTCCGAAAACGAAAGCCCGGATTCGTATAAAGAGAATCTGGTGGTTTACCCGGGGACGCACGACAACGATACCGTGAAAGGCTGGAGCGAAAACGCGCCCCGGTCCGCCGTCAAAAAAGCAATGGACTATTTGGAGGTTCGCTCCGAGAGCGAGCTGCCTCACGCGATGATAGAGCTGGCTATGCAGTGCAAGGCGGTTTTGGCTATCATCCCGATGCAGGACTGGCTGGGGCTGGGCAGCGAAGCCCGGTTCAATACCCCCTCCACCGTCGGCGGGAACAACTGGCGCTGGCGCCTTGACAAAACTGCGCTGACATCCCGGCTTGCCGGCTCTATTGCGCAAATGACCGCATTATACGATCGCTGCACGTGTGGATCCGGCGCAGCGCCAAGCGGTGATTTTAAAACTGGTATATTGGGAAAGGAGTGAATTTAGCATGGCTAGCATTTCCGTTCAGCACGTGTCAAAGGTATATCCGGGAGATGTGACGGCGGTCAAAGATTGCAATTTGGAGATACCCGACAAGGAGTTCATCATATTGGTCGGCCCGTCCGGCTGCGGAAAATCCACGATCCTTCGGATGATCGCGGGTTTGGAAGAAATCACGGAAGGGGATCTCTATATAGGGGACCGGTGTGTCAATGACGTACCGGCCAAAGACCGTGATATCGCGATGGTCTTCCAAAGCTATGCGCTGTACCCCCATATGTCCGTTTATAAAAATATGGGATTCGCCCTTGAAATGCGCAAAATGCCGAAAGATGAAATCGACCGGCGCGTCCGTGAAGCGGCGAAATCGCTCGATATAGAACATCTGCTCGACCGGAAGCCCAAGGCCTTGTCCGGCGGCCAGCGCCAGCGAGTTGCCCTCGGGCGCGCAATGGTGCGGAACCCCGCGGTATTCCTGCTGGATGAGCCGCTGTCCAACCTCGACGCAAAGCTTCGCGCTTCGATGCGCACGGAGCTGACCAAGCTTCACAAAAAGCTGGGGACCACCTTCGTGTATGTCACCCACGACCAGACGGAAGCGATGACGATGGGCGACCGCATCGTGGTCCTGAATAACGGGATTGTGCAGCAGGTGGACACGCCGCAGAAACTGTACAATGCCCCCTGCAACATCTTTGTCGCCGGATTTATCGGCAGCCCCCAAATGAATTTTCTGGACGCTGTTTTGCAGAAGGACGGAGGGAACTATTGCCTGGAGGTGAACGGCGACCGGCATTGCCTCCCCGCGGAAAGAGCGGGAGAAGAGCTGAAACCTTATATCGGACGGTCTGTCAAATTTGGCATCCGGCCCGAGGATATCCATGACAGCGACGCGTTTGCTGCGGCACATGCCGGCTCGCTGATAGATGTCGATATCGACGTCAGCGAACCGATGGGCAGCGAAGTCTTCCTCTATTTGAAATACGGAGAGTTTGAACTCACCGCGCGCGTCGCGCCGACGACGGCCCTGAAAGCCGGCGATCACTCGAAAATCGCGGTTGATATGAGCCGGGTGCACCTGTTTGACGCCGAAAGTAAAGAGGCAATTCTGAATCTGTAAAGCGGAGAAACAGGTTTGAGCGTTCGTCGGTTCGGTTCAATTCTGGCAGGGAATTTTTGGGACCTTGTCAAGTTGAACCTGCTGTTTTGTCTCTCCGGGCTTCTGTCCGCCGCGTTGTTCTTTTTCGGCATATCGGGGGTTCTCGGGGGCTTCGCGTTTATCCTTGCTCTGGCCGCAGCTTTCCCTGTCGGAGGCGCTTGCAGCGCCTGTCTGTTTGGTATCTCGAAAATGCTTCGCGGAGACCCGGGTTATCTCTGGTATGATTTCAAGCGCAAATTCCGGGAAAATATGAAGCAAGCGGCGGCGCCGGGGATCTTGTGCACAGCTTTCGTTTACGCGGAGATCCTTCTGGGACGGAACGTTTTGCTCGGAGGCGCGAGCGCTGCTTGGATTATCGCGGGACTTATCCCCTTTGTCGTTTTCGGCATGGTCACGCCGTACCTGTTTCTTCAGATCGCCTATATTGAACTGAAAATTTCGCAGATATTGAAAAACAGCCTGATTATTGCGTTCGCGCACACGGGGCGCAGCCTCGTAGGCGCGCTTATGGGCGGCGCCATTTGGGCTGTTTATGTCGTGTTTCTTCCGGGTTCGCTCGTCTTCACGCCGCTGCTGCTGATTATTGGATTTTCCGTACCGTGGCTGTTAAATTTGGTGTGGGTATGGCCTCCCTTGGATAAGCAGTTTGCGATCGCCGAGACGCTGCGCAATCATCACCCCGGCGGCGAATAGCGGAAAGACGTGCCGGTCTTTGTGCCAATTTATGATACGCGAAGCGGCGTTGAAATGTATTTACTGAATTAAATTTCAAGCATTAATGTTCGTTTTTAGTTCTATCGAATAAATTTTGACGCATTTGCGCCGCCGAAATATAGTTATCAAGGTGCATAATCAATGTCGGCCAGACCCGGCAGGACATATAACCCGAACAGGAGGCAATCGATATGAAAAACAGGGTAAAAGAAAAAATCACGTCAAACCAACCCGTTGTGGGAACTTTCTTTGAGATGGGCGGTTTGTCCGCCGTGGAATGCCTGGGGATATCCGGATTGGATTTTCTGATCATCGATACCGAGCATGGGCCGTTTGAAACCGAGAGCATGATGGGCTTTATCCGGGTCGCGGAGCTGAAGGGCATCACGCCTTTTGTGAGGATCAAGGAAATTTCCCGCGCGGCGGTTCTGAAAGCGTTAGACGTAGGGGCGCAGGGACTGATCATTCCCTGTGTGGACACCGTCGAGGAGGTAAAGAGCCTTATCGAATATGGCAAGTACACGCCGGTTGGCAGCCGGGGCTTCATTTTGGGACGGCCGGCGGAATACGGATTCTCCGAATTGGCAAAAGATTTCGGGCGTTATTTTGAACATTGCAACGCGGAATCGATGCTGATTCCGCAATGCGAGACCGTGGGATGCCTCGAATCGATTGAAGAGATTGCGGCGATCGACGGGGTCGATGGGATCTTCATCGGGCCCTACGATCTTTCGATCGGCTTGGGAAAGCCGGCGCAGTTTGATGCGCCCGAGTTTATTTCTGCGGTAGACCGCGTTATCAAAGCGTGCCGGTCAGCCGGGAAACCCTGCTTTGCCTACAGCGCGAATCCCGCCGGGGCGAAAGATTATCTGAACAAAGGGTGTATGGGGGTCGCCGTCAATACCGATGCGGCCATATATATCGATGCATTTAAAAAATTGAAAAGCGATGTTTTAACGCGGGGCTAAGCGGCGGCGGAGCACAAATAAAAATGCAATTCAGGAAACACGGATGAAAGACAGGGACCGTAGGGTTAAACAGTGTTTCTTTTATGGAAGGAGGAAATATGTATCATTATTCTGAGAGGATAGGCAGGGTCAACGCGAGTGCGGTCCGGGAAATTTTGAAGCTCATGGCCGACCCGGAGATTATTTCATTCGGGGGCGGGAGCCCCGCGAAAGAGGCGCTTGACGGGGATGTTATCCGCGAAATAGCAAACAAACTGCTGACCGAAAAACCGGACACCATGCTGTCATACGGGATCACGGAGGGCTGGGAGCCGCTTCGCCAGGCTTATGTGGATCATATCGCAAGGCCGAAGGGCGTAAACGTAACGGCGGATCATGTGCTGGTTGCGACCGGCGCGACGTCGGGGATCCTGTTGGCGTCTGATGTGTTCCTGAATGAAGGCGACACGGTGCTTGTGGAGTCTCCGACATTTTTGAGCATTCTGATGGTTTTCAATCTGTTCAACTGCAATTGCGTTCCGGTTGAGACGGATGACGACGGCATGCTGATGGACGATCTGGAAGCAAAAATCAAAAATCACAGGCCGAAATTGTTGTACACTGTTCCAACCTTTCAAAACCCCACCGGCCGGACCCTGTCGCTCGAAAGGCGCAAACGCGTCGCCGAACTGGCGGGACAATATGAGATGATCGTGATGGAGGACGACCCGTATTGTGATCTCCGGTACAAAGGTGACGCGCTTCCGCCTATAAAGGCCTTTGACACAGCGGACAACGTTTTGCTGGTCAACAGCTTCTCCAAGATCATATCCCCCGGATTGAGGGTCGGCACCGTGGCGGCCAATCCTGAAATCATCGCCAAGATGACGATCGCGAAACAGTGTACGGACACGCATACGGCGATACTCGCGCAGGCCATCTGCGCAGACTATTTGAACAGAGGGTTGCTGCCCGGCCATCTGAAGGCTGTCGCGCCTATGTACAAAGAGAGGCTGGATGCGATGATCGAGGGCATTGAAAAATATTTTCCGGCGGGGACGGTCCATACGAATCCCGAAGGCGGCCTGTTCGTATGGGTGCGGTTGCCGGGCAAACCGGATATCGCCGAACTCCTGAAGATTGCGACACGGAAATACAAAGTGGCGTTTGTTCCCGGGACGCCGTTCTATTTGGACCCCGCGGATGGCAGCAATTCGATACGGCTCAATTTCTCCTCCAATACGCCCGGCCGTATTGAGACCGGGATGAAGCGCCTGGGCGAGCTGTTCGCCGATCTGTAGTTTATTGCCCTTCATAACCATAGCGGAAAAGGCGGCCAATGATGACGGCCGCCTTTTAGTCTGTTATTTTGCCGCGCCGCTCACGCCGTCCAGCGAGGCTTCGTCAAGCTGTATGGTAGGCGCCGCCCGCCGGAAGCCTTTTGTGGCGATAGCGAGCCAGATGACGCCGGCCGCCATCCAGCATCCGCCTACGATCCATGTCAGCGTATCCGTGCCGCCCACAAAGATATAGATACAGACGCCGAACCCGATGATCGGGGAAACCAGGAATTTGAGCAGGTCGACTGCCTTTTTTTGCGGATTCTTGATGAAGAATCTCCAAATAACCGCAAGGTTCAGCGCCATAAAACCGATCAGGGCGCCAAAGCTGAGCAGGCTTGCAAGCACCGTGAGACCGACGGCAATTCCGACAACGACGCATACGACGCCGATGAAAACGATACCGATTCCGGGAACCCGAAACCGGTTCAGTTTGGAAAACAGCTTCGGCATGATCCCGTCCCTGCTCATCGAGAACAGGATCCGGGTAATCGCCGTCTGCCCTTCCATGGAACAGGCCAACCCGAAGGACAGCACCAGGGAAACGCTCACGAGCGTTACCAGCGGCGTACCGCCGACCGCGGCGAGGATGGTAAGGAACGGAGTGTCCTCGGGCAGAAGATTGTATTGCGGGAAGATGACTCCGGCGAGCCAGCACAGCAGGACAAAAAGCAAGCCGATTGAGATGATGGACCATATCGTCGCCCTGCCGATAGATTTCCGCGGGTCTTTGGTTTCTTCGGCCAGCGTACTGATTGCGTCAAAGCCAAGGTAGCTGAGAATGGTCACTTTTGTCGCAGTCAAAACGCCCGTCAGATCAAAATTCGAACTGTTGTAGAATGCGACTGCGTTGACATTCGCTTCGCCCCTTGAGATCATGACAACGGACCCGATAATAAACCAGGCAATACACACGCATTGTATGGCAAACAAAATCCAAGTCGCTTTTGACATAATATTGATGCCCAAAGCGTTCAGGACAGTGGTGATTACGGCGAATATAACGACCCACATCCATTGCGGCGTTGCGGGGAACAACGCGGACATGAACATCGCGCCGATCAAGTAAGCGACTGCCGGCAGAAATACATAGTCAAGCATGATCGCCCAGCCGGATATGAACCCCAATGAAGGATGTGTCGAACGCTGCACATAGGAATATACGGATCCCGCAATCGGGAAATTGTGCGCCATCGTCGAATAGCTGAAACCCGTAAACAGCATGGCAACCAGGGCTATGGCATATCCCAGTGACACCATGCCGTTGGCGGGGCCGACCAGGTCCCCGTACCACGCCATCGGCGCGATCGGTATCATAAAACAAATGCCGTAGATAATCAGATCGCTTGTATTCAGCGTCCTCTTCAGGCCAAGACCGCTTCCGTCACTCATAAGTTATCACTCCTTTCTAAACTGCTGCGCCTCCGTTAAATTCAGGATTTCCGCGGAAAAACGGCAAAGCACCGTGCGGTGAAACCGGTACCGTCCTTGAGAATCGGAAATGTACAGAAGATGATTGCGCCTGTCGGGGGCGCCAAATCCAAATTCCGCAGCATTTCGATTTGTATTTTGTCAAACCCAAGATAGTAGGATTCCGCCTCCCACCCGGCGGTCCGGACAACGCTTCCCGGATCCGTATCCGCCGGTTCATGGCCGATGGCCCCGATTTTCCGTTCTTCCACCAGAAACCGAATGGACTCTTTGCTCCAACCCGGATTGTGAATGACGCCGTCCGCGTCCTTGCCGTCGTACTCGCGGGGCGTTCGCTTCGACCAGTTTGTAAACATCGCGACAAAGGAATCCGCGGGGATTCTCCCGTATTTTGATTCCCAGTCCAAGAGATCGTCGACCGTCAGCGCGTAATCGATGTTATCTTTCACTTTGTCCGTAACGTCTATCACGCAGAGCGGGAAAACCATTTCGGACAGTTTGACTTCATGCAAAGCGCGCCCGCCTTCGATGAAATGGATCGGAGGATCGACATGCGTCCCGTACTGGCTTACCATGGAGTAGCATTGGGTGTTGGCCCCATGCTCCGCAAAATTGAGTACCTGTTTTCTCGTTAACGCGTCAAATCCGGAAAAATGCGGGGTTTCTTCGCTCACTTCAAAACTCAGTTCGACCCACTCGTAGTCCGGAGATTTCAATTCTCTTATCAGCTCCCACAAATCGATTTTTCCCATGTCAGCCTCCTGCATTCCGCATTTCCGGATAGATGAAAAAAATCGTACAATACAGGTATTCGGTGGGTCAAAATATGAGCGATACCCTTATTTTTTTGATAATGCGCGCCTTCAAAAAAGCACAAATGAATAAATAAACAATAGGGAGCGTGAAGATAGAGACAGGTTTCTGAAAATCCGGTCTATTTTGTGAAGACATCGCGCATTTGATCGGAATGGCGATATACTTCATCCCTCGCGACAGCAGGAAGCCCGATTTGAAGCGCCTTGCAGATTGCGTAATGCGATTTGGTGCTTTCCTTCAGCGTTTCCTGCAATAATTTTGGCGCAAGCCTTTTTCGGAGATAATACCGGTATCGCAAAATGCGCGGTTCTATGCATTTATACATTTCGATAAAATACTTATTTTTGCTGTTGTATATGATCTGGCTGTGGAAGGAATGGTCGCATATTTCAAAATTCGGAAGAGCTTTATCGCTGACAGCCTTTTCATATTTTTCGGCCAGGCTGAGCATCTGCTTTACTTCATTTTCCTCTATCATCTGTGCGGCGAAATAGGCGGCGCTGCTTTCGAGGAAGCTTCGCGCCTGGCTGATTTTCAGACAATCTTCGGCGGAAACCAGCGATACGTACGGATATTTCCCTTCCTCTTTATGGATCAGTTGATCGTCCATAAGACGGCAAACGGCCGCGTGAACCGGCGAACGGCTGATTTCCAGCTCTTTTGCGATATTGGCTTCATTGATTTTCGTGCCGGGGGGAAGATGCATTCTGATGATCTCATCGCACAAATAATTGTATACGAAATCCCCGATCACGAGGAAAGGCTGTTTTTCCAGCGCCCGCTTAAACTCTTCTCTGCCGCTATAATTCGTATCCATGACTATATGGTATCAGATTTTATGATAAGATTGTATGCGAAAAAACAATTTTTGAAGTCCGCGCGCGGGTCTATGCGGCGGTGTAAGGAAAAGGAGAAGCGTCTATGAGTACATTGGCCTACAAGATTTTGCAGGAGCATTTGGTGGCGGGGGAGCTTATGCCCGGCGGGGAGACCACGATCCGTATCGATCAGACGCTCACGCAGGACAGCACAGGCACCATGGTTTATCTGCAGCTTGAGGCAATGGACGCGGGGCCTGTGAAGACGGAGCTTTCCGTCGCCTATATCGACCACAATACGCTTCAGACCGGATTTGAGAACGCAGACGACCATGCCTTTATACAGAGCGTCTGCGCGCGCCATAATATCCTGTTTTCCAAACCCGGCGGCGGCATCTGCCACCAACTGCAGCTCGAAAACTACGGGGTGCCGGGAAAGACGCTGCTCGGCAGCGACAGCCATACGCCGACCGGCGGCGGCCTCGGCATGATCGCCATCGGCGCGGGCGGCTTGGACGTCGCGATCGCAATGGCGCAAGGGGCCTGCGCGCTGACCGTCCCGAAAGTGCTCGGCGTCGAGCTGAAGGGCGCGCTGCGGCCGTGGGTATCGGCGAAGGACGTGATCCTGCATGTGCTGAAAGCGCTGACGGTCAAGGGCGGCGTCGGGCGGATTATCGAATATTACGGAGATGGCGTGAAGGCGCTTTCCGTGACCGACCGCGCGACGATCACGAATATGGGCGCGGAGCTCGGCGCGACGACATCGATTTTTCCCTCCGACGAAAACACCAAGCGCTATCTCGAACAGCAGGGACGCGGAGACGCCTGGAAGCCGCTTGCCGCGGACGCGGACGCGGTCTATGACGAGGAGCTCACAGTCGACCTGTCCGCGCTCGAACCGCTTGCGGCCAAGCCGCACAGCCCGGACAATGTGGACAGCGTGCGCGCGGTCGGTCCCATCGAAATCGATCAAGTCTGCATCGGGAGCTGCACGAATTCCTCCTACGCCGACCTTATGAAGGCTGCCGCGATCCTGAAGGGGCGCAAGGTGCATCCGAATGTGAGCCTTGTGATTTCGCCCGGCTCGGCGGCGATCCTTTCGGAGCTTGCGAGAAACGGAGCGCTGGCCGATCTGATCGACGCCGGCGCGCGCATCATTGAAAACGCATGCGGGCCCTGCATCGGCATGGGGCAGAGCCCGAAGAGCGGCGCGGTTTCGCTGCGCACCTTCAATCGAAATTTCAAAGGCCGGAGCGGCACGAACGACGCCGAAGTCTATTTGGTCAGCCCTGAGACGGCGGCAATCAGCGCGCTGACCGGCGTGCTGACGGACGGGCTTTCCGCGCATGCGGCGCTCGGCATCGAACTGCCGCCCATTCCGGAACCGGCGCCCGGCGCCTTCCGACGGGAGAACGCGTTTGTTGTCCTGCCGCCGGATCTTCCGGCGGGCGCAGCGCTTCCGGACGTCGTTATGGGCCCGAATATCAAACCGTTTCCGCGCGGGACGGCCGTGCGTGAGGGAGACGGGATCTCCGGCAGCGTCGTGCTTGTCGCGGGCGACAATATCACGACCGACGATATTATGCCGTCGGACAGCCGGCTGCTTCCGTACCGTTCCAATATCCCCCATCTTGCGGAATACTGCTTTGAAAAGATCGACGCGGCGTTCCCGGCGCGCGCAAAGGAGGCGCAGGCGGGGCCTGCGCAGGGCGGCGTCATCGTCGGCGGGGAGAATTACGGCCAGGGGTCCAGCCGCGAGCATGCGGCGCTTGTCCCGCTCTACCTCGGCATTCGCATGGTGCTCGCGAAATCGTTCGCGCGCATCCATCGCGCCAATCTCATCAACAGCGGTATTCTGCCGCTTGTCTTCGCGGAACCCGCGGACGCGGATACGATAAAAGAAGGCGACGTGCTTGTGCTTGAATTGGCGCACACGCAGCTTGCGGAGCCACAGGTGGTTATTCAAAACAAAACGCAGGGCGCGCAGTACCGGATGGCGAACGGGCTCACCGGGGAGGAGCGCAAGATGATTCTCGCGGGCGGGCGCATCAACCTGATTCGCGGAGAAGCATGAGCCGGAGCGCAGCAAAAGGAAACGGAAAGCCATGAAATTGGACACGCCCTCGCTTTCAAACGAACTTGCGGCCCGCATTCGAATCGAAATTCTGACGGAACGCTTCCTGCCGGGCGATAAGGTTACGGAACAATCTTTTTCGGAGCGCTACGGCGTGAGCCGCACGCCCGTGCGTGAAGCGCTGAGAAACCTTGAAACCGAAGGACTGATCGAGATGATCCCAAACCGAGGCGCTTTCATCGTCGGCATCACGGAGACCGAAATCAAAGACCTCTACGCGTTGCGCATGAACGCGGAGACGCAGGCCGTCCGCTGGGCGGTTGAGCGCCGCACGAAGGGGGAGATGGAGGCGCTCGAAGAGAGCCTGGATTTCATGGTCTTCTATACGGAGCGGCTCGACGCAAAGCGGATGCGCTCCATAAACGCCGGTTTCCATCACCGCATCGCGGCCGCCGCACACAACCGCATTCTGCTCGATGAGCTGAACCGGATGCAGGAATATCTGCGCTACAGCGTACGCGTGCTGCCTTACCGGGAGGAAGATCTGCCGGCCATCCTTGAGGAACATAAAAAAATCTTCGCCGCGTTCACGAAAAAAGACCCCGAAAAAGGGGCTGCCGCCATGCAGACGCATATTCAAAATTCATTGAAACGTACGGGCCTGTAATCTGGAAACAGGCCCCTTGAATCCGAAGGTTCAAGGGGCCGTTATGGTGCGTGCGGGTTTTTCCGTTTGCTGATTTTCTAAAACGCGGTCCAGCCGCCATCCACCGTGATGGTGGTTCCGTTCACGAAGCTCGCCTCGTCGGAAGCGAGGAACAGCGCGACCTCCGCGACTTCCTCCGCTTTGCCGAACCGGGGGCTCAACGCTACGCCGGCGCTGACCTTCTCCATGCCGAACTGGCTGGGCGCGCGCAGCCCGATGCCGATATTCGTCTCGATGCCGCCGGGGCAGATCGCGTTGCAACGGATACCCTTCGTGGCGTACATATAGCCGATATTGCGGGTAAGGCCCACAACCGCGAATTTGGAGGCGGTATAAGCGGCGCCGGCGCGGGCGCCCTGCAGGCCGCCGACGGAGGCGGTGTTGATAATGCAGCCCTTCGTCCCGCGCTGCGTCATGATATTGATGGCGTGGCGGCAGGAATACATGACGCTGTTCAGATTGATGCCCATGACCCGTTCCCACAGCTCGTCGGTGAGCTCGCTGACCGGCATCATGCCGTCCATAATACCCGCGTTGTTTACGAGAATATCCAGATTGCCGTATTTCTTTACGGCCAGTTCAATCATGGCGTCACATTCCTCTTTTTGGGAGACGTCCGTTTTGCAAAACACGACCTCTCCGGGGACATCCTTCAGTTTGGCAAGCTCCGCGATGAGGGATTCCACACCTTCTCCGTTGATATCGGCGGCGACGACCTTTGCCCCTTCCATAGCAAAGAGTTTTGCCATGGCGCGGCCCATACCAGACCCTGCGCCGGTTATAACGGCGACTTTATTTTCCAATTTCATCTCATGTATCCTCGCTTCCTGTTTAAATGGCGCAGATTATTCCAATAAGCATAAAGCCGCGGAACAGGCGTGTCAAGCGAACCCTTATGCGGATTTCGCAAGTGCTTGTACAGATTGAACCCGCAGATTCAAGGGGTTACGATTTTCAATTGTCACTCCTCTTTGTCGGGCCCGTCGTCCCGGGCCGGCTCGGGCTGCTGATCGGGCGATGAATTTTCTTCGGCGGGGGGCTGCTGTCCATACGGAGGCTGCTGTTCATACGGGGGCTGCTGTCCATACGGGGGCTGCTGCCCATACGGAGGCTGCTGTTCATACGGAGGCTGCTGTCCATACGGGGGCTGCTGCCCATACGGAGGCTGCTGCCCATACGGTGGCTGTTGTCCATACGGTGGCTGTTGGCCATACGGAGGCTGCTGTTCATACGGAGGCTGTTGGCCATACGGGGGCTGCTGTGCATAAGCATACTGCGCATACAACTGCTGCTCCGAAAGCTCAAATTCCTGTGCCGACACAACGCCGCGCAGGATGGCGTCGCGCTTGATTTCCTCGTAAAAACCGGCGTTG
>WRFF01000015.1 GCA_009778945.1 Clostridiales bacterium
AGACCTTGACCGGCGTGCGTTTCTTTGCTGTGCGGATCGTTTCGATGATTTCATGCGCGTCCATGCGTTTTCGATTCCTTTCCTATATCTTGTACAAACCCTCGGCAATGCATTCTGCGGGGCTGGCCATATAGATCGTTCTTTCCGCATCGCGCCGGATCCGCAGCTCTCCGAGTGGCAGGCGGACCCGCACCGTATCGTTCTTCGCCGGAATCAACCCCGTGCGCCAAGCGACCGCCGCGCAGGCGCAGGCGCCCGTGCCGCAGGCCAGCGTCATGCCCGCGCCGCGTTCAAAAGTGCGCAGTCGGATTGAGCCCGTCCCTTCCAACACCGCCATATTGACATTTGTCTGTTTTGTGAAAACCGGCAGCACATGCAGCTCGCTTCCGAAACGTTCTAGAGCCGCTTCGTCATCTATCGACGGCGCGCCGGCTTCGCGGTTGCCGTCTCTGTCAAGCCAGACCACCGTATGATACGTCCCCATGAAAAGCGAACTCACAACGATTTCCTGCCCATCCGCAAGCAGAACTTTCTTTCCGAGGAAATCTGCATCCTGCGTGTCCGCGATCCCTGCCGCGGCCGGCGAGAAATCCGGCGCCCCCATCTCGATTTCGCAGCGAAACGGATCTGCGGCGAGCACCGCTACGACGCGCTCCCCCGCATCCGTCAGTACCGGATATACGTCCTCCGCGCGCACGCTCTCATCGCGGCACCAGGCCGCAAAACAGCGGATCCCGTTGCCGCACATGGACGCCCGGCTTCCGTCGCTGTTGAAGATCACCATTTCGAGTGGCTCCGGTTCATCCTGCGAAGCTCCGCGCGCGATCAACAGTCCGTCCGCGCCAACACCCGTATGCCGCGCGCAGATCCGCTTCGCCAGATCTCCCGCGTCAAATACGCCCGCCGCTTCCAAGTCGCGCCCGCGTACAATCACGAAATCATTGCCTAGTCCATGATATTTCCAAAATTTCAATTCCATAATAAATCAGTATAGCATTTTCACAGCTCTTCAAAACATTACACGATGGTCGAATGAAGATTTGAAATAGAAGTTGAACACTAAAGCTGACCCACAGCAGATATCCGCTCCGTGACAGAAGTAAGGCATGATTTTGGCAAATTTTTTCGGTTATGGACGAATTCCATCTCAAATAATACTGTTTTTCTTCTATTTTCAGCTATTTTGTCAATAAAATCGTCCACAACCGCAATTTTTTGCCATTATTCGCCGTTTCTCCTGTCAATTTCAGCTTTCTGATAATAAAAATGAATCTTTCTGAAGCGCCGCCGCGAGGCGATAGAAATCGCGCGGCGAGAGCGTCTCGGCGCGCCGGCCCGGGTCGATTTCCGCCGCCGCGAGCGCGGCCAGCAGCGCGGATTCGGAAGGGGCTGCCCCCATGAGCGCGTTGCGCAGCGTTTTTCGCCGCATTCCGAACCCCGCCCGCACGAGGCGGAACATGAACGCCGCCGTCTCCGCATCGTCGCCTGCTTTGCCCCGTGGCTTTAGCCGGATCACCGCCGAATCGACGCCGGGGCGCGGACGGAAGACCTCGCGGCTGACCTCGCAGATCCGCTCCGTCTCACAGGTATATTGCACAAGCACGGAAATCGCGCCGTAGTCGCGGCCGCCCGGCGGCGCAAGCAGCCGGTCCGCCACTTCCTTCTGCACCATGAAGACCATCGTTTCCGGCAGCGGCGCGTTTTTTTCCTCCAGCACTTTCGCGATGATCGGCGTCGTGATCTGATACGGCAGATTGCCGACGAGCCGGTACGGCCGCGGAAACGCGGAAAGCAGCAGCGTGAGGAAATCCGCGATACAAATTTCCACGTTCTCCAAACCTTCCGTTGCACGCGTCAGAAGCGCCGCCGCGCGGGGATCGAATTCCACAGCGATCACGCGCGCCGCGCGCTGCGCAAGCGGCACGGTCAGCGCGCCCGCGCCCGCGCCGATCTCCACAACGGCGGTACCCGCGGCCGCATCGGCGCAAACCGCTTCAACAATTTTCCCGGCGATATTTCCGTCGGTCAAAAAATTTTGCCCGAGTTTTTTTGAGAATTGGAACCCGCTTTCTTTGCATAGTTTCGCGAGCTCCGAAGCCTTCCATACTTCAATCATAACAAGTGGGGACGGTCTGATTCCGTCACATTCGAAACCAAACCTTGCAAAAGTGTGACAAAACCAGACCGTCCCCTTTCACTGTCACTGGGAATTGTCGCTTTCGTTATTCGGGTATACATAGAGTATCTCTCCGTCTTTGAGCATATGAAAGCGGTCGCGCGCTTCCTGTTCGATATATGCCGGATCGGAAGAGGCAGCCTTTTGTTTTTCAAGCTGGTTCTTTTCCGCAAGTTTCTGATCGTATTGGCGCTGTACGTCCGCCTTCTGCAAGCCCAGCTCAATATTGCGGTATCCGCCCATGCCGAAAAGCAGCAAGGCAACGCCAATAATCAGAACGACGCCAAGTTTCTTGCCGACGGACATCTTGGGGCGTTCCTTCTTTTCGCGCGCTATCCGCGCGCGCTTCTGCGCTTTCTCCGCACTCATCGTTTCACTGCGTTTTGCTTTGCGTCGGGCCTGAGCTTCTTCGATCGCGAGAATAGGGGTTTGTTCCTTGCGTTTCATAAGGAAAATTTTATCATGGACATCCAGAAAATTACAAGATGCCAGGCATTCCGCGGCCATGCGCCACCGGAAGCATCACCGTGACGGTCGTCCCTTCCCCATACTTGCTTTCAAGCCCGATAGAACCACCGTGCCCTTCGACGATTTGCCTTGAAATTGCAAGGCCCAGGCCGGTTCCGCCGAGCCTGCGTGAGCGCGCTTTGTCCACCGTGAAAAAGCGTTCAAAGACGCGTGCCTGTGCTTCTTCGGGAATACCGATTCCATTGTCGGATATTACAATTTGAACACAATTCGCCGCCGGGAGCAGATCTACGTCAATTCGGCCGCCTTCGTCGGTGTATTTGATCGCGTTTGAAAGGATATTGTGAATCACCTGCTCCATCCGGTCGCGGTCCATCAGGATCTGTACTGTCAGCGCTTCGTCAAACATCCGGTTCAGCGCAAGATCTTTGCTTCTTGCGGGCCCGTCAAGTTTTTGTATCACGCTGCGCGTGAGCAATGCCAAATCGCCGTCCGTCATTTCGATGTGCTGCCGGCTGTCATCAAGACGGGACATCAACAGCAGATCGCTGACGAGCCGGCCCATACGCGCGGCTTCCGAGTCAATGATTTCAAGAAATTCCCGCGTGACGCCGGGATCGCTCGTGCCGCCGGAAAGCAGCGTTTCCGCGTAGGATTTGACGGTAGTCAGCGGCGTCTTGAGCTCATGGGACACATTTGCGACGAAATCCGTCTGCATATCTTCAGCCTTATAGCTTTCCGTGATATCGCTGATCACGCAAACGGTACCGGCGCGGGCGCCCTCCTGCTGCAGCCGCCGAAACCGCACGCGGTAAATGCCGCCCGCGAAATTTACCCGCTCCTCCGTGTCGCCTTCCGACGCCGCGTTCAGGATCGATTCCCGCTGCAGCTTCACGCTGAAACCCGAAACCACTTCGTCGTAGCGCCCCGCTTCGATATCGGACGCAGTCACGCCGAGCGCCTGTTTGGCAGCTTCGTTGATGAACAAAAAATTCCCCTCGGCGTCAAGAATCAAAATGCCGTCCCCGGTCCGTGAAACAGCCGTTTCAAAAAGCGAGACGCGCCTCATACAGGACTCTTCGGTCTGCGTCTGCCGGGCCGCCGCGCTCCGGCGCTCGTGAGCCATCACGAAAAGAACAGCCACAAGAATGACCGCCAAAACGACGGTCAGGATCAGCAAGAGGGACAAAGGTTACTCCGGTCTATGAAAATAATAACCGACGCCGCGTTTCGTCAGGATGTATTTAGGATCGCTTGAATCGTCTTCGAGCTTCTCCCGCAGGCGGCGCACAGTCACATCCACGGTGCGGATATCGCCATAATACTCATAGCCCCACACATCTTCAAGCAACTGCTCGCGCGAATACACTTTGCCTTCGCGCTCCGCCAGATATTTCAGAAGTTCAAATTCGCGCAGCGTGAGTTCAAGCGGAACGCCGTTTTTGCGCGCCTCATAACGGTTGAGATCGATTGTAATATTCCCGAAATCACGGACATTCGCCGGGTCGGCGCCGATAATCTCCGACATACCTGTCCGCCGGATATTGGCTTTGACGCGCGCAATCAACTCACGCAATCCGAAAGGTTTTGTGATATAGTCGTCCGCGCCGAGTTCAAGACCAAGGACTTTATCCACTTCTTCTTCTTTTGCCGTCAAAATGATGATCGGCACATTGCTCTTTTCGCGGATCTTGCGGCAGATCTCAAAGCCGTCCATCGTCGGAAGCATCACATCGAGCAGTACCAGATCCGGGTCAACGCCCAGTGCCATCTCAAGCCCTTCCGCTCCGTCATATGCCGTCAGCGTTTCAAATCCCTCTTTTGACAAATTGAATTTGACGATATCGGAAATCGGCTTTTCATCCTCAATGATCAGTACTTTTTTCGCGTCCATATCTCTCTCCTTTCTTTATTGGGAGTATATCATATATAGCCGTAGATTCCACGAAATCAATGTTCGGGAATCCTCGCATGAAACCTGCCATTGATTCGTTTCGCGAATCGGGTTAAGGCATCAAGAAAGCGCCGATATTTTACCGGCGCCGTTTCCTCCTGTAAATAAATAACTTATTCAAAAATTCAATCCCCGTCAACCGCCGAAAGGGCTACCGGCGTGGGATCGTCCTTCAAAACTGTGCGCGGATCCACCGCATTGTCAAAATGATAAAGACCGAAATGCAAATGCGGGCCCGTTGAAAAACCGGAATCCCCCGACTGCGCGATTACCTGGCCCTGCTGAACCATGTCGCCAACCTGCACATCCGTCTTCATCAGATGGCCGTAAAGCGTCACCCAACCGGCGCCATGATCAATTTTGACGGTCAGGCCAAAGCCGGCATCCCATCCGGACTCGATCACGCGGCCGGTGTCGGACGCAAGAACGTCCGTCCCCATCGCTTCTCCATAGTCCTGGCCCGGATGGATCGTTCCCCAGCGCAGCCCGTAGAAAGAGGTGATAACGGCGTCTTTGTCCTTTGTCGGGACGATATAAGTACCGGTACCGAGTTTCGGAGGCGCGGGTTTTGTTCCGCGTTCGGAAATCTGGTTTGTCGGCTCGCTGACAATATTGGACGCTGTCTCAATGCGCTGCGTTTCTTTGCCGTCAACCTTCACGATTTGCCCCGTAACGGCTTTAACCCCGGCCACTCCGGGTGTGATGATGTTCTCCTCGCCCTGATAGAGGTCGCCCGTATCCTGATAGGTGGTCTCGAAAGGAATCGCCTCCTGATACTGCGCGTCTTCCACCGTCAGCAGATGCAGCTTGCCGTCCTTCAGGATTTCGGTATAAGCATCCTCCGGTTTTACAAGATTGTTAGCCGTAGTCCGGATCTCCATAATCTGTACATTCTCTTTAAAACCGATCTGTTTATAGGCCGATCGATCCTGATCGCCTAGAAAATTTGTCTCAAGCGCGGCCAGAACCGCGTCCTTCACCTCCGTCGCGGACTGCTCGCCCGCCAGGTCGGCAATCGGCGTATCATCCGCAGTGATCTCCCATGCTTTTACTTTTACGTCCGGCTGCGCGGAAAGACTGCTTATAACACCTTCCGAATTGTCCGTCGGAACAGGTGAGAACAGCGGCATCTTTACGGTCTTGACCTGAATATCGGTGTTTTCATCAATGGCAATCTGCGCGGATGACGAAGGCGCCGCCACGGGGGAAACCGGCGCCGGGACAGCGGCCGCCGCAGGAGCGGCAGCCGCCGGGACGGCTGTGTCCGGCAGAGAAGCCGCTTGCGGCGCCGCACCCGAATTGCCCTGCGCGGCGGCAGGCAGCGACGGGCCTTCTTCGGCCCCGGTTGTCTTGCCGTCTATCTGTTTGATTGCTTTTTGAAGCACGTCTTCACTTTTCACCATCCCGAGGACACGCCCATTGTAACTATATTCATAGACAATACTATTGACTTCCAGCAGGAGCAACGCGCTCAACACAACAACGCAACAGGCCATCACCGTCGCAACACGGCCTTTGCGTTTGCTCAGATAATACAGGGATAAAAAGGGCGCGGCGGCGGCAAGCAAAACAGCTCTGCGCGCTCCGTGCCTGAATTGTCCCGTTTCGTTCGGTTGAACCCTGTCGGCCAGCGTTCCCATTCCGGCGCCAACCACGTCGCGGACACATTTGGCAGTGACAGCAACAAGCAAACCGACTTTCTTGATGAAACCCACATTCATAGGATGACATTAGCAAAATCAAACACGGATTTCAAGCGTTTCCGCAAGTTTTCACAGACGTTTCACAAATATGACACAAAGCCCCATTTATCCGATATCGGCTGCGCCAGATTCGATGTGGTTTGGGTTCTAAGCGAGTGTTCGGTACCGGAGCGTACCTGAAGTACGTGAGGACACCGAACACTCGCTTACGGTTCCAAAACACGCGAATCTGGCGCAGCCTGGCAGTCGCAGGAGGCGCCGGTTCCCAGCACAATCCCCGTATCCTCGCATTTGCCGCAATCATATTTCACATCCGTGTAATCCGCGGCAAATCCCGCCAGTTCGAGCAGTCTGACGCGCTCCGCCGTTTTTTCGTCAATCTCGCCTTCAAGCCGCGCGTAGAGGCGTTCCTTGTCGCGCGCGTTCGACGTCACAAGCCGCATTTTTTCCAGGTTCAGCGCGAGCAGCGCATCGTCCACTTCCTCAATCTTCGGCGCCGCGCCGTAAACCTCTTCCAGATGCGCGTCCGCTTCCCGGCGGTTTTTCTCGCGAATCCTGCGGTAGTATTCGTTTCGTCCCGCCAGGCCGGAAGACGCGCCGCCTGCGGCCGCCGGATCCCCGCCCGCTTTCTTTTCCTGCTCTTTGCGCAGAATACCTTCCAGATAACGCAGCGCATTGCCCGCGCCGGCGGTTTTGTTCTTTGCTTTTTCAAGCAGCTCGTCAGGCGTGTAGCCGTAGACATCGAGCCAGAGATCGAATTTCTGTTTTTCCGCTTCCGTGACGGATTTATACCGGAGCCCAAGCGCCTCCATAAGCTGCTTATAGACGCCGTAACGCGCGTCCGTTTCCGCGAGGGCCTCCGCGACGTCTTCTTCCGTTCGCAGGCCTTTTTCCGCCCATTCCCGCACGATCCTGCCGATATAATTTGTCCGCGTGACGCCCTTCGCGCTCTGTCCGTAGCGAAACGCGCCGAGGATCACCGCAGGCGTCGCCCCCCACTCCGAGATCCAGCTCCCGATTTTCAGCACATCGTCGCCGGAAAGTTTGGGAGCTCCCGTGAGCGTCGCGATATCGTTGAAGAGTACACGAAGCTCCTCATCCTTCAGCACGCCGCCCGCCTCCGCCTGCGAAGCGGCGCTCGGCCCGGATTGGCTGGCGTATCTCATGCCGCGGATATCGAGAAATTCCACATCGAACAGCGTCTCATCGCCCTCCGTTTTCGGGCGCCTGCGTACAATCCGCCTGCTTTCGAAATAACGCCAGGCGGCCAACACTTTTTCGACAGGCAGGCCGATCCGGCCCGCAAGTTCCGTATGCGTCAGATAAAGATTTTCACGCGCGCACAGCGAAGCGTAGAGATAGACCTTCACAAAATCCCCGTCCGGAATGTCAGGGAGAATATCAAGAATAAACAGATTGGAAACGCGCGTATCTTCGAGGCCGATATCACGCGGGGGTTCCGTAGAATACGCCATCACAGGACCTCTCCACGAAAAATCGTCTGTTCGCGGGAGGGCCCGACCGAAACGATCTTCACAGGGACGCCCGTGATCTCCTCGACCGCCGCGATATAGGCCTTCGCTTCGGCAGGCAGCTCCTCATAGCTGCGGCAGCCCGAGATGTCCCGCTTCCAGCCGGGCAGCACGCGATAGATCGGCTCGCTCGCTTCCAGAAGCGAAAGATCCGCGGGGAAATGCTCGATTATTTCCTTTCCATGCCGATAGGCTGTACAGAGTTTTATTTCGTCGAATTTATCGAGTACGTCAAGCAGCATGAGAGACAGCCCTGTCGTGCCGTTTATACGCGCGCTGTAGCGCACAACCACGCCGTCGAACCAGCCGCAGCGCCTGGCGCGGCCCGTCGTCGTACCGTATTCGTGCCCGCGTTCGCGAATCAGGTCGCCTGTCCGGTCCGTCAGTTCCGTGACAAAAGGGCCCGCGCCCACGCGCGTCGTATAGGCTTTCGTGATTCCGATCACCTCGGAAAACGAACCCGCGCCTATGCCGGAACCGACCGCAAAACCGCCCGTTACCGGATGCGAACTCGTGACGTAAGGATAGGTCCCGAGATCAAGGTCGAGCAGCGAACCCTGCGCCCCTTCGAAAAGCACATTCTTTCCGGCCCGGACCGCCTCATAGACAAGCACGCCCGTATCGCGGACCATCGGCGCAAGCCGCCGCGCGTAGCCGGCATATTCCGCCGCGACGGCGTCCGCATCCAGCGGTTCCCCGCCGTAGATTTTTTCAATCAGCGCGTTCGCCTCCGCCACGCGCGCCTTGAGCTTCGCGGAAAACGCAGTTTCATCCGCCATATCGCAGACGCGCAGACCGACGCGCGACGCCTTGTCCGCATAACAGGGGCCGATTCCCTTGCCCGTCGTCCCGATGCTCGCCGCGCCCTTTTGCAGCTCCGAGAGCTTATCGATCGTCTGATGGAACGGCAGCACGAGATGCGCGCGGTCGCTGACATAGACGCGGCTCGTGTCAATCCCGTCCGCCTCAAGCCCGTCGATCTCGTCAAAAAAAGCTTTCGGGTCAAACGCAACGCCGTTCCCGACGATATTGTCCGTCCGCGGATTCAGCACGCCCGAAGGCACAAGATGCAGCGCATATTTCTTCCCGCCGATCACAACGGTGTGTCCCGCGTTGCTCCCTCCCTGGCTGCGCACGACCATATCGGCCCGCTGCGCCAGACAGTCGATGATCTTTCCTTTCCCTTCGTCTCCCCATTGGGAGCCGATAATTGCTGCCGTAGGCATGGTTGCGCCCCGTCCTTTCCTTTATATATGTGTCATGAGGTCGTCCGCCGGATTGTAAGGCCCGAATTTGGTGTAACTGCCTACCCAGCGAAGCGTGAAATCTCCGGTCTCGCCATTGCGGTGCTTCGCGACGGAGATGCGCCGCGTCGTTTCGGGATCCGGTCCTGATCCGTCCTCTTTTCTTTCTTCCTGATAAATAAATAACACGATATCCGCGTCCTGCTCGATTGCGCCTGATTCGCGCAGATCGGCGAGCACCGGCCTGTGGCTGCCCCGTTTCTCGACTTCGCGCGAAAGCTGGGAGAGAATGACAGCCGGACATTCCATGTCGCGCGCGAGCTGTTTGAGCATGCGCGACAGCGTAGAAATTTCCTGCTGCCGGTTCTCGGGACGCGCGGAAGCCCTGCCGTTGCCGCCGAAATCCATCAACTGCAGATAATCGACGATGATGAGATCAAGCCCTTCCGTCGCCTTAAGCCGGCGGCATTTATTCTTCATCTCGGCAATGGAGATCGAAGAATTGTCATCGATATGGATGCGGGAGCGCCCGAGGACCTCGTTGGCCTCTTCAATGCGCTTCACTTTGTCCCGTTCGCGCAGAACGCTGCCGTCCCGTATCTGCTTGGAATCCACTTCCGCCTCGGAGGAGAGCAGGCGCTCTCCGAGCAGATGGCGGTTCATCTCCAGGCTGAAGATCATGACCGAAGCGTTCGTAAGCTTTGCCGCATTCGCCGCGATATTCAGCGC
Organism: Clostridiales bacterium; assembly: GCA_009778945.1. Taxonomy (GTDB): domain Bacteria; phylum Bacillota; class Clostridia; order Peptostreptococcales; family Anaerovoracaceae; genus WRFF01. Next base: position 9,807 of record WRFF01000015.1, read on the forward strand.
AAGCGAAGTCTTGCCCATCGACGGACGGGCGGCAAGGATGATAAGGTCGGATTTTTGCAAGCCGAGCGTGATCTCATCGAGCCGGTCAAATCCGGTCGCCAGGCCGGTCAGCCTGCCCTCGTTCTTGCTCCGCACCTCCATCTCATGCATATTTTCCGTCAGCACGGAAAGCAGCGGATAATAATCATTGCGCTGCCCGCGCTGCCCTATCGCGAGAATCCCCTGTTCTGCGAATTCCAACACTTCATCGGCGGTTCTGCCTTCGCTGTATCCCTGTGAAATAATCTCGCCTGCGCTTTCGATCAAGCTGCGCAATTTTGCCTTCTCACGCACGATCTCGCCGTAGTAGACCGCGTTGGACGGCGAAGGGACCGCCGCCGAAAGTTCCGCGAGGTAGGAGACGCCGCCCGCGCGTTCCAGCGTGCCGTTTCGCTTCAGCGCGTCCGCAACCGTCGTCAGATCCGCGGCGCGCCGCTCTTGGCTGAGCAACAAAAGCGCGTCAAAGATATCCCCGTGCGCGGGATTGTAGAAATCCTCGCGCCGGAGCATCTCCGTCACTTCGTTCAGCGCCGCCTCATTCTGGATGGCCGCGCCGAGAACGGACCGCTCCGCCTCCTCGCTGTGCGGGGGGATGCGCTCGTCAGGCATCGCCACCATCCGGTGTACGCAGCGAGGCTCCGACGGGGGCGCTGCCCCCTTCGCCAAATCCTGCTTCCCCTGAAGCGGTGATTAAATCAGCAGATGAATCATCTGAGGACGGCGCATCCGTATCTGTGACTGCATCCGTGTCGGGGTCTGCTTTGGTCGAAACCGTCTCATCCGCCGCAGGAAGCCCGCCTTCCGGATTCACGATGATCTTCAGCAGCGGCGCGACTTCGGGATAGATCTTCACTGCAACGTCGAACGTGCCGATCTCCTTGATCGGCGTGTTGAGATCAATCTTGCGCTTGTCGATCTCAAAGCCGAGTTTTTCCTGAATCTGTTCCGCAATTTCGGCGGCTGTGACGGAGCCGAAGAGCTTGCCCGCCTCGCCGGCCTTCGCCGTAAATTCGAGCGTCTTCCCTTCAAGCTGCTTTGCGAGCACTTCCGCCACATCCTTGTCGGCGGCTTTTTTCGCCGCAATCTTGGCGCGCCGGTGTTCCAGCGTTTTCATATTGACCGCGTTCGCCTCGATCGCGATCCCGGACGGCAGCAGCTTGTTGCGCGCATACCCGTTCGCAACGGTGGCCACATCCCCGGCTTTGCCTGTCCCGAGAATATCTTCCAAAAGAATTACTTTCATTTGTTTTCTCCTTCTGCTTCTTTTATATATTGTTTCAATTTTTTGATCACCTCGTCGATGGTTGCGCCCGGTATCTGCGCGGCCGCCATTGTCAGATGCCCGCCGCCGCCGAAACGTTCCATGATCAGCTGCACGTTCAAATCGCCGAGCGACCTGGCGCTGATCACAACTTCTTTTTTCGTAGCGCCGATGACAAAGGACGCGCGAATGCCCTTAATATCAAGTAATTCGTCCGCCGACTGCGCGCAGATAATCTGCGCGTTGTCATGTTCGCCGTCGCTGCGTGAGATCGCGATCCCGTTTGGGGAAAACGAAGCGTTTGCGGTGATGGAAGCCTTTTGCCGAAAATCTTCCATATCGCTCTGCAGCCAGCCGCGTACATTTGTCGTATCCGCGCCGTTCATACGCAGCCATGCCGCCGCCTCGAAAGTGCGCGCACCCGTCTTGACCGAAAAGTTGTTTGTGTCGATGAAGATACCGCCGAGCAGCATCTCCGCTTCCAACTTATCAATCCTGCGCGTCTCGTCGTCAAATTGCAGCAGTTCCGTGACGAGTTCCGAGGAAGACGAGGCGTTCGGCTCCATATAGGTGACGGTCGCGTTCTCAATCACGCTTTCCCGCCGGCGGTGATGGTCTATGATGATCAGCTTTTCCGTCCGGCTGAGCAATCTCGGTTCGTCCGTCATATTGGCTACATGTGTATCGATCACGATCAGAAGCGTTTCCGCGGATATGAGTTTGAGCGCCTCCTCGCCGGTCACGAAACGATAATTCCCGCTTTCCGCCGCGAGTTGATAGACATCCGTGAGCGAATGGTTGTAACTGCTGAGCACAACACGTGCTTCCTTGCCGTGCACGGCCGCCATGCGGCTCACCGCGCAGGCCGCGGCGAACGAATCGATATCCGCGCTTTTATGCCCCATAACGAATACATCCCGGGCGTCGGCAATCAACTGCCGGATAGCGTGGGACATAACGCGGGATTTGCCCTTGTTGCGGTTTTCGATCACCTGTACGCGTCCGCCGAAATAATCCAGCGACTCCAGGCTCTTGACGACCGCCTGGTCGCCGCCCCGCCCGCGGGCGAGGTCCAGCGCGTAACGCGCGTACGCCTCGGAAACGGCCGGCGTGGCGCCAAGCCCGACGCCGAGCGAAAACGACGTCGGAAAATCCGCGTCTGTCTCAAGGCTGCGCGCCGCGTCAAGAATCGGGAATTTCCCCGCAGCCAATTTGGCGTAGTGCTTGCGCGGAAAAACGATAAGCCACGCCCCGCTGCGATAACGCAGCAGAGAACCCTCCACTTCGTCGGCGAACCCGCGGATCAGCGTCTCAATCGCCGCCGCGCGCATGGAGCGCGTCTCGTCCGGCGACGCCTGCAGACTGTCCTCGTAATTGTCCACCGTCAGATTGCAATAACACAATTTCTCATCTTCATAGAGTTTTTTCATATCGCGCAGTTGCGTTTCGTCCAGAAAATACAGGATCGCGCTTTCGCTCACACCCTTGTTCACATAGCTCGCGAGTGTCCGGAAGATACGTCCGTCCGCTTCCACGAAAACGGAAGCGTCGCTGTTTTTCAGCGTGTCCATTTTCTCCGAACCGACAAGTTCCTCCATAGTCGATATGAGGATCTTCGCCTGCGGGAAAATCTCCCGAAAGCCGTCGTTCGACATCGCGACGACGCCCTCTCCGTTCACGATGCACAGAGGAAACGGATTGTGCATCACCGAATAGCGCAGTGTCTCTTCAATCTCTCCGTTCGCCGCCGTCAGCGTATCGATGACGCCGCTCCGCAGAACAAAGCGTACAATGATCGCAAAGATAACATAGCACACCGCCGCGCAGGGCAAAAGCGCCTTCCATGAAATATGGCCATAGGCAAACAGCACGGCGAGTACCGCGAAGCAGACGATCGCGCCGATGAGATAAGGCTTTGCGATCTTTGTGAGAAGTTTGTCTCCCACGAGGCCGCTCCCTCAGTCCCGCACGTACGGCAGCAGCGCCACGATGCGCGCCCGCTTGATCGCCGTCGCCAGTTCGCGCTGATGCATTGCGCAGACGCCTGTCATGCGTTTCGGCATGATCTTGCCGCGTTCGGAGATGTATTTCCCCAGCAGCTCGGTGTCCTTGTAATCGATCTCGATTTTTTGATCCGCACAGAACGGGCAGGCTTTTTTGCGCCGAATCCCCGAAACCGGGCGTTGTTTCTTTTCCATAATGTTTCCTGTCTCCTTTTATTATTCTTCACTTTTCCGGTAGATTCCACGAAATCAAAGATTTCGGGAATCTTCGAGTCACACCTTCCATCGATTTGCTTGCAGCAAATCGGGATAGGTGTCAAAACGGCATATCGTCGTCTTCTTCATCCATTTCCGCAAAGCCCGAGGGGAGCGCGCCGGCGCCGGCCGATGTCCCATCCAAAGCGGACGGAGGCGCCGCCTCGAAATCGCCCGAAAGCCGTGTCTCAAACGGGGCGGTATAGCCGCCGCCTTCACCCTGCCCTTTGCTGTCGAGAAATTCCACGCGGTTTGCGATAACGTCGGTCGTATAGACCTTTTTGCCGTCCTTGTCCGTATAGCTTCCGGTCTGGATGCGGCCTTCCACGCCGGCCTTGCGTCCTTTCGCCAGATACTGCAGCACAAGCTCCGCCTGCTTGTCGAACGCCGTGCAACGGATGAAATCCGCACTGTCGCCGCCGTCCTTCTTTCCGAAGCGATTGACCGCGATCGTAAAGCGCACGACGGTCATGCCCGTGCCGGTCACACTCTTTTCGGGGTCTCTCGCGAGGTTGCCCGTCAAAACCACAACATTCATACTTCCTCCTTGAACTTGTCTATTTTCCGATCTGCGTTGTTGCTCGTCTCACTCACTCGCCGTGCGTCTAGCATATCGAAAAATATCCTGCGTTCTATTCTCAAAATTACTTTTCGTCTTTCTTTGCGCACCTATCCCGATTTGTGAAGCAAATCGATGGAAGGTGCCACGCGAGGATTCCTAAAATCTATGATTTTTTGGAATCTACCGCGATGATAATATGGCGGACCACATCGTCGGAAATACGAAGCCTTCTGTCGAGTTCCGCCGGCAGTTCCGGGTTTGCGTTGAACTGCATCAGCACGTAGAAGCCTTCGTTTTTCTTCTGAATGGGATAAGCAAGCCGCTTGAGGCCGATCACTTCCGTCTCAAGGACTTCCCCGCCGTTCGCGATGATACCTTTGACGGTCTCGATCACGGCGTCCTTTTTTTCGTTCTCCAACGCCGCCGCGATGATGAACATGATTTCGTAACGATTCACTGTTTCACCTCCCTTCGGACTGAATGGCGCAGATTTTCTCTGCGCAGAGAGTCGGGCCGGACCGGCCCGTATTCTATTTCTCATGCCGCCATTATCAAATAACAAAAATGGCGCATTCCCTATTATAGGGGATACGCCGCGAATTTGCAAGCGACCCGTTCTTTTGCGCCAATATCGGCGAAATATGAAATGTGTTCGCGCAATTTATTTGATTTATTGCCGATAACATATTATAATGGTGACAACGAATTAAGGAGGTTCGGTATGAAATATCTTTCCGTCACAAAAACTGCTGAGAAATGGAATATTTCCGAACGCAGTGTCAGAGGTTACTGTGCCGCCGGTCGTATAGAGGGTGCGTTTCTTACGGGCAAAACATGGAATATACCGGACAACGCCGAAAAGCCCGAACGGGCAAATAAAAAGCAAGACGTGCTTCCTACGCTCCTCGAAGTGCTGCGGGCTGAAAAAAGAACCCGCCTACCGGGCGGGATCTATCATAAAGTGCAAATCGATCTGACGTATAATTCCAATCATATGGAAGGCAGCCGCCTTACCCACGATCAGACACGCTATATTTTTGAAACCAATACCATCGGCATCGAAAGTGAAAGCGTGAGCGTGGACGATGTTATTGAAACAGCGAATCACTTCCGTTGTATCGATGCGGTCATTGATAACGCCAAAAACGCCCTTTCGGAAAAACTGATCAAGGATCTTCATTCAATATTAAAAACCGGGACAAGCGACAATCGCAAGGATTGGTTCGCGGTCGGCGATTACAAGAAAATGCCGAATGAAGTCGGCGGTATGGAAACAGCGTTGCCCGAGGAAGTCGGCGACAAGATGAAAGCTCTTCTTGCGGAATACAACGCCATCGAATGCAAAACGCTGGAAGACCTGATTGCTTTCCATGTTCCGTTTGAACGCATTCATCCGTTTCAGGACGGCAACGGCAGAGTCGGCAGACTGATCATGTTCAAAGAATGCCTGAAATATAATATCGTTCCGTTTATCATTGAAGATGAAATGAAGATGTTCTATTATCGGGGGCTCAGGGAATGGAATACGGAAAAAAGCTATTTGACGGATACTTGCCTTTCCGCGCAGGATAAATTCAAAAAGATCCTGGATTATTTCAGGATAGCGTATCAGGAGCAAAACAATGGTGGGGATAGCCCTTGAAGCAAATGAACAAAACATCTTTACAAACCGAAGCATAGCGGTTCCAAAAATGATCCAGCGCGGAAAGAAAGCCCGATTTCGGCGTATTCATCCATGGCACACGGCATGATATTATCCGGCATGCGCCCGAAATGTACGCCATATCAGGATGTGAAGTCGATCGTGACGTTGCCGAGGCTGCTCTCCACCGAAAGATGGCCGGCCGCGTTCGGCGGGATATTCGTCACTTTGCCTTTCACCTTGGTTCCGTCAATCCGAACTTCGCCCGTGCTGCTCTCGATTTCGTAGCCGACCGATCCGCGCGGCATCCGGAGCGAGAGCGTCAGGTTTCCGGTACTCGTTTCAAACCGGCTGTTTCCGTTCAACACAGCGTTTGTGAAGGCGGCGTTTCCAAGGCTTGTCTTGAAGGTCAGTTCCTTCAAGGAGAGGAAATCGTTCGCCGTGAATTCCCCGGTATTGAGCGAGATATTCGCCGTCTGCGTCCTGACGCTGTCCAGTTTGCAGCCTCCTATGCTGGAAGTCATCTTAAAGTTGTCCGCATCGATATTTTTACCTGTTGTATTTCCGGTGTCGTTATTCAGAGAAAGCTCCCTTGCTTTTATGCCCGTGACATATAAGCCGCCGATTGCGCTTTTTGCGTCCGCCGTATCCAGCGTCACGTTCTGCGGCACAGTAATGACAACACCGCAGTCCTCCAGCCGAAGCGAAGGCCCGAAACCAAACCACCACAGATTCAGATTTCGGCTCGGTTCCGACCCGACGGTCAGCGTATCGCCGGTCAGTTCCGCCGTCAGTCCGCCGGCAGCCCTCCAATTTTGTCCTTTAACGGAAAAGCTGTCTCCTTCCGCCCGTATCTCGATCCGGTTCACCGCGTTCAGATTCACCTGAAGATTCTTGATCGTACCGTCGTTTCGCCATGTCTGATCAACACGTTCCATCTGGTTGTTATTCTGGACAAGCACGAAGCCGGATCCGTTAGACCCATCTCCAAGGTGAAGACCCAGCGGCTGCATGCCGCCGTTCGCAAACCCGACGCCCGCCATCGCGAAGCCGATGACGAGAACGATGAGGCTGACAATTGTTCCTTTTCTCATGACGCAGCCCTCCTTTCATTTCGCAAATCCCGTCTGCGCCGCATACCGTTGAAGAGACGCGACACGCCGTGCCATGCATGCCTCCATACCCATTTCACAAAACGCAGCAGGAATGAACCGGCGATGATCAGCACAATGCCGCAGCCCATATAGAACAGCAGAGTGGGCCAGCCCACCGCCATGCCGCCGAGCACCCCGGTGGCAATTCCGAGCGCGCCGCCCACAATGACGCCGATGCCGGCGGCAAAGAGCACGATCAGCGCGGCAAATACAACGACAATGATGAGCCCCGCGACAAAACCCGCGAGCGCGGTGCGCGGAATGGCGCCAAGTACGGAAAGCCAGGTAGCGCGGACGCCTTTGGTCCCGATCCGTCCGTCTTCCAGATCCTCATACGCCGCGTCCGCGCGGATGCCCGCCGCAAGCTGCGCCGGCGACCCGAGTTTGGCGATTGCCGCCGCTTCGCCTTCCGGTCCCGCGTCCGCCAAATATTCCGCGTAGTACGACACTGCCGCCCGGCGCTCGTCCATCGGCAGCTTATGCAGATACCAATCGAGTTTCACAATATAATCATGTGCGTTCATGATGCTTCACCTCCCAAAATCAACCCGTCAACGCGGCCGCGAAACTCCTTCCAACCCGTCTTATACTCATCCACCTTTTCGCGCCCCTGGGGCGTGATCGAATAATACCTGCGGTTCCGGCCCTGATACGGCTCGTCGTACGTCGTCAAATACGCTTCTTTCTGCAGCCGGCGCAGCACCGGATAGAGCGTTGATTCGGAAATTTCCAGCGATTCTTTAAGCGTCTGCGTCAGCGCGTAACCATATGTCGCGCCGCCGTTTACCACCGACAGCACGCACGCGTCAAGCAATGTCGCACCTACCTGAAAAACCATTCCATTCTCTCCTTCCCTGTTATTTATTTCTTCGCCGGACAAACG
>WRFF01000016.1 GCA_009778945.1 Clostridiales bacterium
AAGAGAGGCAGCGTACCGGTATATATCTACGCAATCAACATTGGAGCCGGGTCGAATGTCCTGATCGGGACAAAGACTGTAACGATAGGGGCGCCGCCCGGCAATCCGATCGGTCACGTTGACAGCGTATCTGCGTCTACAGCAACGCCGGGGCAGTTGTCGATAGGAGGCTGGGCGCTCGATGGCGACGCGGCGACCCAGGCGACGCAAGTGCACGTATACGTCGGAGGTTCTGCCGGCGCGGCCGGCGCACAGGGTTTCGCGCTGACGGCAAATCAATCGCGTCCCGATGTGAACGCCGCTTATCCGGGAGTCGGGAATAACCACGGCTTTTCGGGCACGGTAACGACAACAAAGAGAGGCAGCGTACCGGTATATATCTACGCGATCAACATCGGATCCGGGACGAATGTCCTGATCGGGACAAAGACAATCAATATTCCAAATTAGAACGCGTAACATCTACGTAAATAGTGGAACAGGAGCAGCCACAATTTTGAGAAAGACTCCAAAGACCGCCGAGAGCCGTAGGCTCTCGGCGGCGTGTTATGAAAAGCATGTCAAGTGCCCGATGAACAAAGTGCTGTGCCGGACAAGAAGAAGGAGAGAAAACCAGAGCATATTCCAAAGTCCGTCGGCTTGCCGGAACTGTAAAAACAGATGCACCGCGTCATCCAATCCCAAGACGGTTTGCTTCGTGGACGGCGTGGATTATGTCCCGGCCTATATGTTCGGCAAGAACAAGACTTGCGCTTCCCGATAAGAGCAAGTTCATCCCGCGTTCCCAGTATCTCGCCGTCGCGAAAGCGGCAGACGCGGATACGACAATGAGCGCAGCGGAAAAGGCAAGCGTAATCAAAAAAGCGAATGAGTGCGCCGAAGCGATTGACAAGGCTATTGATAATGCGCTTATGGGCATCCCGCCAAACCGCAGCCAGTACGCGGCCGACTATGAATGGAACGCGGTCAAGGATTTCTGGTACGTCTGGAATGCGCCAATCAAGGAGACGAAGAAAAGCACGATCGATAAGACTGTGGGCGCAAAAGCGGTCATGGGGAATTGACACAAAAAAATCTGGTAGGGGTAAAATAGGGGTATTTCGCCAATTTTCACGAGATTGTATACAAAATAAAACCGCCTGAATCGTTGAAATTCAAACGGTTTTCGTGGTGCGGGCACAGGGATTCGAACCCGGGACCTCATGGTTGTGACCCATGCGCTCTGAACCAGCTGAGCTATGCCCGCGCGGCCGGTAAAATGTATTGTACCATATCCCGTCGGCCGCGCGCATTATTTTTTGTACAGAGCGTCAACGGTCAGGAGTTTATGCTTATTCCTCTCCGTTTATCTTCCGTTTACATTGGTATACTATGGTTATTATCCTAAGCATACGAACAAAGGCAAGACGCCGGAGATTTTCATCAGCGGAAAAGGAGGCTTTATTTGAGCAAGGTATTGATTGCGGACGACGATCCGAATATTCGCGAGCTTGTCTGCGTGCTGCTGAAAAACGGCGGGCTTGAAGTCTGCGAGGCGAAGGACGGACGCGACGCGCTCTCCGTCATGGACAAAGAGAATCCGGATCTCGCCATCATCGATCTGATGATGCCGAATATGGACGGCTATGAGCTGTGCCGCGCCATACGGCAGTATTATGAGAATATGCCGGTTCTTATGCTGACGGCGAAAGGCGAGCTGCCTGCGAAAGTAAAAGGGTTCGAGGCCGGCGCGGATGATTATTTGACAAAACCATTTGAGGGCGACGAGCTGGTTTTGCGCGTTATGGCCCTTTTGAGACGCTATAAAATCGAAGCGAGCCAGACCTTGCAGATCGGCAATGTTCTGGTTGACAGGAACAGCTATACGGTGACGGTCGGCGGCGATAAGGAAGACATACCCCGGAAAGAGTTTGAGCTGCTGTTTAAACTGGCGGGATTTCCGGGGAGGACATTTCCCCGGGATCAGCTTATTGAAGATGTGTGGGGTTATGATTTTGACGGAAACGAGCGGACGCTGGACGTACATATCGGCCGTCTGCGGGAGAGGTTTCCTGCGGAGCTGTCCGGCTTTCGGATCGTGACGGTGCGAGGGCTGGGTTATCGGCTGGAGGTGGTTTCATGAGCGATCGGCCGGACTCCGGCGGGAAGCGCAGTCCCGATGGGAATTATGAATGGCACGACAAGCCTACGCCGTTCAGGATCGCGCAAGGAATCATCTTCTTCGTGTTGGCGTTCGTGTTGGCGCTTGTCGCGGCGTATTTCATCACGGCGCAAATCTACCGGTGGACGGGCGCTCCGCCGCTGCTTTTGCAAAATATTCTGACCGGTGTTGTAGGGTTTCTGCTTCTCGCCGCCGGCCTTATGGCATTCCGGCTCGTCACCCGCCCGTACAGCCGGGAGATCGAGAATATCCACGGCGCGTTTACCGAAGCGCTGGGACAGATCGCGCAGGGAAACTTCAACGTCACCCTGGATACGCGTTTGTACGCGCAACAGCATGATATGGCGCAAGCCATCAACGATATGGCGCAGAACCTTGGAAATCTCGAAACGATGCGGCAGGATTTCGTATCCAACGTATCCCACGAGATCCAGTCGCCGCTCACGTCCATCAGTGGATTTGCGGCGTTTTTGCAAAAAGACGATTTGTCCGACGAACAGCGGCGGCATTACGCGGAAATCATCGAGTCCGAGAGCAAACGGCTTTCTTCATTGAGTGAAAATCTGCTGAAGCTCTCCACATTGGACAACAATAAACTTCCGCTGAACGATCGGGAGTTCCGGCTCGATAAACAGTTGGAGCGGACCGCGATCGCACTGGAGCCCCAGTGGTCAGCAAAAGGGCAGGCCATTGAAGCCGATTTGCAGGAAACTACGCTGAACGGCGATGAGGACTTGCTGTCGCAGGTGTGGGTCAATCTGTTGCACAATGCGATCAAATTCACACCGGAGAGCGGGCGGATCCATATCTCGCTGGCGGCGGAGAACGGCGCAGTGATCATCCGGATATCAGACACGGGAGTCGGTATCGGGAAAGAAGATCTTCCGCATATCTTCGAGCGATTTTTCAAAGCCGACAAGTCCCGTGACCGTGCGCTTGGCGGAAACGGGCTGGGGCTGTCCCTCGTAAAGAAAATCGTGGAATTGCACGGCGGACGGATATCCGTCGAAAGCGAACCGGGGAGGGGGACCGTGTTCGAAATTCGTCTTTCAAATTTACATCCCGTTTAAACTGTATTTAATCTCCGTTCATATTGAGGCTCTAAGATAAGACCATCGAAAGGAAACGGAGGTTATTTTATGAGTGCTGTAATCGAAGTAAACAACCTTGTAAAGCAATACAAGGGCGCGAAGGAGCCGAGTGTAAAAGGCATCAGCTTCTCCGCAGACAAAGGCGAGTTTTTCGCATTTCTCGGACCCAACGGGGCGGGAAAGACCACAACCATCTCAATTCTGACGACCACGCTGAACAAAACTTCGGGCGAAGTGAGAATCGCCGGGTACGATACGGATAAGGATGCGCGCCAGGTGCGCGAGCATATCGGGATCATCTTTCAAAAGTCGAGCCTCGACCCGCAGCTTACGGCGGAGGAGAATATCCGGTTTCACGCCTGCCTGTACGGGATGTACGGCTATCGCCCGACTTTCAAGCTTATGCCTGCTGAATACAGGAAGCGGGTCCTGGAACTGGCCGACGTTGTCGGGATCGGGGATGCGCTGTTCAAGCCGATCAAAAAACTGTCGGGCGGCATGCAGCGCAAGCTGGAGATCATCCGTAGCCTGATCCATACGCCGGACGTGCTGTTCCTCGACGAACCGACGCAGGGGCTCGACGCGGTGAGCCGGCGGAGCCTGTGGGAGTATATCAACGACGTGCGCAATCAGTACGGTACGACGGTGTTTCTGACGACGCACTATATCGACGAGGCCGAAAATGTCGATCGGGTCTGTATCATCAACCACGGCGAGATCGCGGCCTGCTCCTCGCCGGAGGAACTGAAACAGAGCCTCCTGCGGCAGGAACTGATTCTGGACGCGCCGAACCGCGCCGAACTCACCGCCGAATTGACGGCGCAGGGCCTGTCCTATACGATGAACGGCCATGTGACCGTTTCGTATCAGGGATCGGCGCAGACGATCATAAATAAATTGCAGACTCAGTTGACGGTACTTCAGATCCATGAGCCGACGCTGGAAGACGCGTATGTTGAATTTTTAGGGAATACCGGGAGGTTAGCGGCATGACAGAACATGTAATAAGAGCAGCGGGGATCGCATATCCTAGGAATGTGAGATCAACGGATTATGAATCCGCGCAGGAAAAATCCAAAGTTTTTAAAGAGTTGAACACAGTCATCACGGTGATGGCGAGGGAGATCACCGTCTCGCTGAAATCCCCCGCTATGCTGATCATAAGCCTGGTCATGCCGGTCGTGATGATGGGTATGATCGGCGGCAACCTGATGCAAAATATGGCGGGCGGCCTCGGGTTTCAGCTTGGGTCGTTTATGTTGATCGGCATGGCCATCAATATGCTGTTTATGTTCACGGCACAGGGCATGACCAGTCTGATTGACGACCATGAGACGGACTTCACGCAGGAAATGCTGGTATCTCCGGTTTCGCGCTATTCGCTCGTGATCGGGAAGATATTCGGCTCGATGTTCGGCGCGATCCTGTCTATGATCGCGACGCTGGCCGTCGGGCTTGTGATGGGGATCACGCTGCCGGTCGGGCAATTGCTGCTCATCTTGGCGCTGTCCCCGCTGATGTGCCTGTCCGGCGGCGCTTTGGCGATGATCTTCATCGGCGTGATCAAAAACAGAAAAGTCGCGAATATGGCCGTGATGTTTATCGTAATGCCGCAGATGTTCCTCTCCGGCGTGATCATTCCGATTCAGCACTCCACCGGCGCCCTGATGGTTCTGAGCCGCATGATGCCGATGACCTATTGCGTGGATCTGGCGCGGGCAGTGGTGTACAGCGGAAGTCCGCAATACGACAGCGTCGTGATGTTCAATCCCGTCGTGAATTGCCTCGTCATCGTCGCGCTGACCGTCGGCTGCCTGATTGTCGGAACATACTTCTTCGCGAAGAGTGAGAAAGTCAGATAGCAGGGTTCAAAAAACTCGCATAATCGGCATAATTTAAACCTCATATCCCGCAGGTGTTCCTGCGGGATATGCTACAATAAGTACCATTATTGGATAATAGGGACAGTCCCCATTGTCTTTTGAAGTAATGATTGAAAGGCAGGCTGAATATGCAGGACAAAAATGAAACCGGCGGCGGCCGCACCCTGGTTGCGACGAAACAGGCGCCGGCCGCGATCGGGCCGTACGCGCAGGCGAACCGGATCGGCGATTTCCTTTTCACTTCCGGTCAGATTCCGCTCGACCCGGCCACGGGCGAGCTCGTCGGAACGGAGATCAAGGCGCAGACGAAGCAGGCTTTGGGAAATCTGAAGGCGATCCTTGAGGCCGGCGGCAGCGGTCTCGGGAGCGTACTCAAGACGACGGTATTCCTCGCGGATATCGCGGATTTTGCGGCGATGAACGAAGTGTACGCGGAATATTTCTCCGGCGAAGCGCTGCCGTCGCGCTCGGCGGTACAGGTTGGCGCGCTCCCGAAAGGCGCGCTTGTGGAGATTGAAGCGATCGCGTACCTCGGCTGAGGAAGTGCTGAGGATCGTCTCCGCGACAGGAATGTGACGGATTTTTAGCACAAAATGACGGTTATGTATGATTTTTATCCAAAATTCCGCTATTTTTTATCGATTTACGGCTTTTTGCGCTATATTTTCATACATAACCGTCATTTTGTGCTAAAATTTCCGAAATTCTCTGCACATAGCATTTTTGCGGAGCAATAGCAGCGTTCTGTTAAGGGAATACAGTTGTCACGGAAAGGAGAAGAAAGCGGAATGGAAACTAACGTAAAGAGATTAAAGAAAGAAAAAACAGTCCTTGTGGTCGTAGACATGCAGGAACGGCTGATCCCGGCGATGCGCGAAGGCAAGCGGGCGGCGGCGCAGGCGGCGAAGCTGATTCGCGGCTGCGAAGCGCTCGGCATACCCGTACTTACGACGCAGCAGTATACCAAGGGCCTCGGCGAAACGGTACCGGAAGTGAAGGAGGCGTACGCGGCCTTTTCCCATATCGAAAAGTCGGCTTTCAGCGTAATGGGCGAGCCGGCGTTCGTTTCGGCGCTCGAGAAGAACGGGCGCAAAAGCGTGATTATCTGCGGCGTGGAGACGCATGTCTGCGTCCTGCAGTCGTCGCTTGATATGCTCGCGGCGGGCTACGACGTTTTCCTGGCGACCGACGCTGTCTCCTCGCGCAAAGAGATGGATGAAAAACCCGGCAAGAAGCGTTTGGTCCAGGCGGGCGTCGTTCCGACTTCGGTCGAGTCGGCGCTGTTTGAGCTGCTCGATAACGACAGCAAATCCGATACGTTTAAGACGATATCCAAACTTATTAAGTGAGCGTTGCGCACCTATCCCGATTTGCGAAGCAAATCAATGGAAGCTGCCGATTAAGGATTCCCAAACATCGATTTTGCAGAATCTGCCGTTGCGGCGCCGAACTGTGATATACTATAAAATTAAAATATGGACAGGCTGCGCGCTATGTCCCATTTATAAAACGAAGGAGATGACTTGAAATGGCGAAAATTTTTTATCAGGGCGATACGGACCTCTCTAATCTGAATGGAAAGGTCATTGCGATCATCGGCTACGGCAGCCAGGGGCACGCGCATGCGCTGAATTTAAAGGAGAGCGGCGTGGAGGTTGTAGTCGGCCTGTACGAGGGAAGTAAAAGCTGGAAGACCGCGGAGAAGGCCGGGCTCAAAGTCCTCACGGTGGCGGAAGCCGCGAAGGCGGCGGATCTCATCATGATCCTTGCGCCGGACGAAAAACAGGTGGAAATCTACGAGGAGAGCGTCCGGCCCTATTTGAAGCAGGGAAAAACCCTCGCGTTTGCGCATGGTTTCAACGTTCATTTTCAGCAAATCATCCCGCCGGCGGACGTGGATGTGATCATGATCGCGCCGAAAGGGCCGGGACATACGGTCCGCAGCGAGTATCTGGAGGGGAAGGGCGTGCCCTGTCTGATCGCAATCTATCAGAACGCTTCCGGCAAAGCGTATGAAGTCGGCCTCGCCTATGCGGCGGGCATCGGCGGCGCGCGCGCCGGCGTGCTGGAGACGACGTTCCGCGAGGAGACGGAGACGGACCTGTTCGGCGAGCAGGCGGTGCTCTGCGGCGGCGTGACGGCGCTCATGCAGGCGGGCTTTGAGACGCTTGTCGAGGCTGGTTATGAACCGGAAAGCGCGTATTTCGAATGCATACACGAGATGAAGCTCATCGTGGACCTCATCTATAAGGGCGGTTTCGCGGCAATGCGTGATTCCGTTTCCAACACGGCGGAGTACGGCGATTATGAAATCGGAAAGCGCATCATCACCGATGAGACCAAAAAGGAAATGAAGAAAGTCCTCGGGGAAATCCAGGACGGGACGTTTGCGCTGCGCTGGATCACGGAGAACAAGGTGGGGCGCCCGCATTTCCTCGCGACGCGCCGCATCAAGGCGGACCATCAACTCGAAAAAACCGGGAAAGAACTGCGCAAAATGTATAGTTGGAGCAAAGAATGACGACAGCTACAAAACCCGAAAAGAAAAAAAATCCTGTGAGGCTGACCGGCGCGCAGATCATCATGGAATGCCTGCTCGAACAGGGCGTGGATCTTATCTTCGGCTATCCGGGCGGGCAGATCATGCCGCTTTACGACGCGCTCTATGATTATACGAAAGACGGGCGTATCCGGCATATCCTGACGGCGCATGAACAGGGTGCGACGCACGCGGCGGACGGTTACGCGCGGGCGACGGGCAAAGTCGGCGTTTGCTTTGCGACGAGCGGGCCGGGCGCAACCAATACGGTTACGGGGATCGCGACAGCCAATCTCGACAGTTCGCCGATCGTGGTTGTCACGGGCCAGGTTCCGAATTCCTCGATCGGGCGCGACGCGTTCCAGGAGGTGGACATCATCGGCATCACGCTGCCGATCACCAAGCACAGTTATGCGCTGCGGCGCGTGGAAGATATCGCGCCGGCGGTGCGGGAGGCGTTTCGCATTGCGGCGAGCGGAAGGCCCGGCGCTGTGTTGATCGACGTCCCGAAGAATCTGTTTACGGAGACGGCGGAATACAACCCGGAAAAGCCGCTTGGGAAATACGAGACGCCGCACTTCAGGGAAGACAAGATCCTTCGTTTGGCGGAACTCATAAACCGGGCCGAGCGGCCCGTGATCCACGCGGGCGGCGGCGTCCGCATTTCGGACGCTTCGGAAGAGCTCTCGGAGCTCGCCCACAAGGCGGACATCCCCGTGGCAACGACGCTGATGTGCCTCGGCAGTTTTCCGCGTACGGATCCGCTGTCGCTCGGCATCATGGGTATGCACGGCATGCGGGAGGCCAATCTCGCCGTGCAGAATTCGGATCTGCTTATCACGATCGGCGCGCGGTTTTCCGACCGTGTAACCGGGGACGCACGCGGCTATGCGAAAAAATCCCAGGTCGTGCATATCGATATCGACCGCGCGGAGATTGACAAAAATGTGCTGACGGATTTTCGGCTCGTCGGCGATGTGAAGGATGTGCTGACGGCGCTGCTTCCGCATATCAAAGAAAGCAAACGCACGGCCTGGCGCGAGCAGATAAGTTCCTGGCACAGGCCGGACCCGGACAGCAGCAAGTTCACGCCGAAGACGATCATCGATACGATTCGCGCGGCCTGTGACGAAGAGACAATCGTCGCGACCGATGTCGGACAGCATCAGATGTGGACGGCGCAGTACTGGCCGTTTACAAAGCCGTGCAAACTGATCACTTCGGGCGGCATGGGCACGATGGGGTTTGGCATGGGCGCCGCGATCGGCGCCGCTTTCGGCAGGCCCGGGACGGAGACGATCCTGATTACGGGCGACGGCAGCTTTCGGATGAATCTGAACGAGCTGATCACCGCGCGCATTCAGGAGCTTCCGATTCTGGTCTTTGTGATCCGCAACGGTACGCTTGGCATGGTGCGGCAGTGGCAGAAACTGTTCTGGGAGCGCCGCTACTCCGCGACCGATCTGCCGGATGTGCTCGATTATGAGAAATTGGCGGAGTCCTTTGGGCTTACGGGTTATCGCGTGGACAGCGCCGACGGCCTTCGGGAAGCGATCGCCGCCGCGCGCGGAACCGGCAGGGCCGCCGTGATCTGCTGCGACGTCTTCATCGATGAAAACGTATGGCCGATCGTGCCCCCGGGCGATACGATAGATAACCAGCGCATGGAGGAATAATCGATAGAAAGCGATAGAGAGAGCAGGCCATGAACGAAAACAGCGATAAAAAAGTCGCGGTGCTGATTGACGCGGAGAACATCGCTTCGCGGAATATCGACGAGATCCTGGACAAGGCGTCGCTTGAAGGGCGCGCGACAGTCAAACGCATCTATGGGGATTTTTCCGCGGAGAGCAAATCCGGACAGGCTCGCAGCTGGAACAAGATTGTCTCCGAACACGCGCTGTCTCAGGTACAGCAGATTCAAAATTCGAGCGGGAAAAATTCTTCGGATTCGGCGCTGATCATCGACGCGATGGATCTTCTGTATTCCGAAACGATCGACGTCATGTGTATCGTGACAAATGACAGCGATTTCACGCGGCTCGCGATGCGGATCGCGGATTCGGGGCTTGAGGTCATCGGCATGGGCACGAGCGAACGCGATACGAGCAAATCCTTCGTGAGCGCTTGTACGAAATTCTATTATCTGGATGAAAACGAAAAGACGCAGGACAAGGCCGCCGCGGCCGCCGCGAGCGCCTCTAAGGCGCACGGCAAGAAAGCCGCTGCTTCGACCGCGCATTCGGCGTCTGTGAATCCGGCCGCGGGCGGGGTGCAAGCCGCAGGCAAACCCCCTTCCGGCAACAACGGCAAGGCGCAGGATGTCCCGAAAAAGGTGATCGATACGATCATCACCGCAATCGAGAACGAGGATTTGATCGACGATGATTGGGCGAATATCGCGCCGATTGGCAGCGTGCTTTACCGCCGTTTCCCCGAGTTCGATCCCTCCCTGTGGAACCGTCCGAAACAGCTCTCGCAGTTTTTGAAAGGTCTCGATGAATATTTCGAGGTGGTCACAGGCGAGACGATCGGACGGCAGGGCGGCAGCTATATTCGCATCCGGACCTGAGGATACGCCATGCTGTTCATTCTTCTCGGAATTATTGTGGTCGTCGGCGCGTTGCTTCTTATTTTCAGCAATTTCTCTACGGGAAAGAAGCGAAACCTGCCGCACACCGTGCCGCCGCAAACAGAGGAACCGCCGCGTCCCGCGCGGGATAACAAGCCGGAGCCGGATGAAAAGGTGATTTATCTCTTCGGCGGCTGAGGGGATACGAACGCCGCGGGCGATACGGATGCCGCGAAAAACCCGGAGAAACCGAATCCGAAAAGCACGGGCCCGGAAGACGCGGACCCGGAGGATGACGAGGCTTGATTCAATGATCTTTCTTTTGATCATTCTGATTGCGTTGGCGGCTATCGCAGTCGTTCTATCATTACGGAACGGGAGGAAACAAAAAAACGGCGTCACGGAAGCGGAAGCGCTGAAGGCGGAGTTGGCCCGCCTGTCCGCGGCGCTGGAAGCCGCGCGGCGCGACGTCATTGACGCGGGGCGGCAGGGGACGCAGGAGCTGCGGGCGGAATCCGCGAACCATTTTGCGAATCTCCGCACCGAGATCGGCGCAAAGCTCGCGGAGCAGGCGCAAGCGAACGAGCAGAAACTCGAGAATATCCGCGGCACGATGGAACAGCGGATCGGCGCGCTGCAGCAGGACAACGCCGCGCAGTTGGAACGGATGCAGCAAAACAACGCCGCGCAGCTTGAAAAAATGCGGCAGACCGTGGACGAGAAACTGCAGGATACGCTGAATAAACGGATCAGCGAGTCCTTCCGCAATGTACAGGAACAGCTCCTGAAGGTCTCCGAGGGCCTTGGGGATATGCAGCGGCTTGCGACCGATGTGGGCGATCTGCGCAACGTGATGAAAAATGTCAAGACAAAGGGGATCCTCGGCGAATACCAGCTCGGCGCGATTATCGAAGAGCTCCTGCCGCGCGAGCAGTACGAAGAGAACGTCGCGACAAAGCCGGGAAGCGCTGACCGCGTCGAATTCGCCGTCCATCTGCCGGGCGACGGCGACCGGCCCGTCTATCTTCCGATCGACGCAAAATTCCCTTCTTTCCCCTATGAGACGCTGCTTGCCGCGCGCGAGAGCGGCGACGCAGAAGCAGTCAAAACTGCGAGCAAGGCGCTGGAGGCGAGCATCAAGCAATCCGCGAAAACGATCCATGAAAAATACGTGCAGCCGCCGGAAACGACGGATTTTGCGATCATGTTCCTTCCTTTCGAAGGGCTGTACGCGGAGGTCGTGAATTTCGGCCTCGTAAGCGAACTGCAGCAGCTTTACAAGGTCAATATCGCCGGGCCTACGACGACGGCCGCGCTGCTCAATTCGCTGCAAATGGGCTTTCGGACGCTCGCGATCCAAAAGCGCTCCGCGGAGGTCTGGAACGTGCTCAGCGCCGTGAAGACCGAATTCGGGAATTTTGAGCGCGTGCTTGAAAACGCACGGAAACGCATCGGTCAGGCAGACGCCGATCTGGACAAGCTGATCGGGACGAGGACAAAAGCAATCAACCGCAAACTAAGGGACGTCTCCAGCCTCACGACCGGCCTTCTGCCGCAGGATTTGGATTTCGAGGAGGACGAGGCGGAGCCCTCAGACCCGGATGAGTAAAATCTTCGCGATCGGCGACCTCCATCTTTCGTTTGCTTCCGAAAAACCGATGGATGTTTTCGGCGCGAGCTGGGCGCAGCATGACGAACGGCTTGCCGCAGCCTGGCGGGAAACCGTTGCGGACGAGGATACGGTGCTCGTCTGCGGCGATATCTCCTGGGCGCTCAAAACCGAGGACGCGCTGCCGGATCTCGCCTGGATCCACGACCTGCCCGGCAGCAAGATCCTGATCCGCGGCAACCATGATCTCTGGTGGCAGGGCATCACAAAGCTCAACGCGCTGTATCCCGATTTGCGGTTTCTCCAAAACGACTGCGTGCCGTTTCCGGACGGGCTCTGCGTCTGCGGTTCGCGCGGCTGGGGTCTGCCGGGGCTCGAGGACTACGGGAAACAGGACGAGAAAATCCTCGTGCGCGAAGTGGCCCGCCTGAAGCTGTCGCTTGACGCGGCGGCGCGCGCGAACGCGCGGGAAATTCTGGTCGCAATACATTTTCCTCCCGCGATTGTGCCGGATCTCGATTCGCCGTTCACGGCGCTGTTTCGGGAATATCCGCAGATCACGCAGGTTGTCTACGGGCATCTGCACGGCGCGCAGGCCTACCGCAAAGGGATCCAGGGCGAACACGGCGGAATCCTCTACCGGCTTGTGTCGCTGGATTTTCTTCGCTGCAAACCGGCGCCGGTCTATGCGTTCGACGCGCCGCTTTCCGGTCAGCTATAAAATTATTTTGTGGACTCTTCGGTTTCTGATTCGGCGGCGTCCGCTTTTTCGAGTTCGCCGCCCGCTTTAAGCATGCGCTGTTTTTTTACCACGGAGATGATCTTCGAGACCACGATCGGGATGATGGAAATACAAACGATCCCGATGATGACAAGGTCGTAATATTTCTGAACGATCGGGATATTGCCGAACATATATCCGAGGAACGAAAACAACGCGACCCACAGGATGCCGCCCAGGCAATTGTAGATCATAAAAACCCGCCATTTCATGCGCCCGACGCCGGAGATAAACGGTATGAACGTCCGGACAATGGGGATGAACCGCGTAAGGACAATCGCCATTTTTCCGTATTTGTCAAAGAAATGCTGCGCGTCCTTGAGGTACTGCCGCTTGATGAAGCGCAGTTTGTTTTCGTCTTCAAGCACATTTGACAGCGCTCGCCCGATGAAATAATTGGTCATATTGCCGAGGATTGCGGCCGCTATCAGGAGGACGGCCAACCAGACGATGCTGAGTTTCCCCATCGCGCACAGCGCGGCGGCGGCAAAAATAATCGAGTCGCCCGGCAAAAACGGCGTGACAACGATCCCGGTTTCCAGGAAAATAATCAAAAATAAAAGCGGATAGATGAGCCATCCGTACGTGCCGACAAATTCGGGAAGCGTCGTATTCAGATTCAGGACAAAATGTATCAGGCCGCTCATATAGAATCCTTGCTTTCCAAAGTCATAATCATACTCATGAAATTAGTATAACAGAACGTTCTGCCGGTATGTAAAATCCGGATAAACCAATCTAAATAATTTATAAACCCGTTTTACTTCAAATTTTCGGGATTGAGGCAGAGCAAGTCGTCGGGTACAAAGAGCCCGTCTTTGCGCACGAGTTCGCCGTCGAGCCGGATCTCCCCGCCGCCGTAGTCCTCGCGCTGAATCGTCACGAGATCCCAGTGCACGGCGCTGCGGTTTCCGTTGTCGGCGTCCTCGTACGCGTTGCCCGGCGTGAAATGGAAGGAGCCCGCGATTTTTTCGTCAAAGAGCGTATCTTTCATCGGATGCAGGATATAGGGGTTCACGCCGAACGAAAACTCGCCGATATAGCGCGCGCCCTCGTCCGTGTCCAAAAGCGCGCCTATGCGCGCCGTGTCGTTCGCCTCCGCGCGCACGATCTTCCCGTCTCCAAACTCAAATACGATATTTTCGTAGGTGAAGCCGAGCTCTTCGCTCTGCGTATTGACCGAGAGGACGCCGTTCACGCTGTCCCGGACCGGCGCCGTGTAGATTTCGCCGTCGGGGATATTCTTTTCGCCCGCGCATTTGACGGCGGGCATGCCCTTGATCGAAAACGAAAGATCGGTGCCGGGCCCCTTGATCTCCACGCGGTCGGCGGCCTCCATGCGCGCCTTCAGCGCGTCCATCGCGCGGTCCATTTTGGAATAATCCAGGTTGCAGACGTCGAAATAAAAATCCTCAAACGCTTCGTGGCTCATGCCCGCAAGCTGCGCCATGGAAGACGTGGGGTAGCGCAGCACCACCCAGTTCGTGTGGTTCACGCGGTAGTCGAGCACGGGCCGGAGCACGCGGTTCCACATCGCCGTCTTTTCCGGCGGCACATCGGACAGCTCGGATGCGTTCGCGCCGCCGCGGACAGCGATAAAGGCGTCCATGCCCTTCATCTCCGCGAGCTGGAGCCCGTTCAGGAACGCGGCCTGGCTTTCCTCGGCGCCGAGCAGGATCTGGCGCTGCACCTCGCTGTCCCGGATCTCCGTGAACGGCTGCGCGCCCCCGCGCTGCACTTCTTTGATAATCTCAAGCACAAGCGGCTTTGTCTCCGCCCCTTCCCAGGAGATGAGCGCGCGCTGTCCCGCCTCGACTTTGCATGAATAATTCACAAGGGTCTTCGCAAGAGCCTGAATCCGTGGGTCTGTCATAATTGCCTCCGTTTTGCCGTACTGTCCTTTCCCCTTAACTATACCACGCCGGCGGAAAAAATCTATGCAAACTTAAACCGCAAACAAGCCGGAGGTCATCACTGCGCCGGAAGGGGTCTGATTTAACAGAATACTGCATTCTGTAATCTTGCTGAAATCAAGGCCTTCAAAACAGCTCAGCGGGATGCGCAGCTCGCCTAAGGGCATTTGGCCGGACCAAACGGTGAATGTGGTGTCAAACCCTTCAAACTCCTGCGCTTCGCCGCTGTGCCAGGCGAGCGCGCTGGTCCCGGCGGGAATGAGGACACTCCGCAGCATCCCGGAGCCGTCCTTCAGCGTGACGGTAAAGGCCTGGGGTTTCCCGGGCGGATTCAGGCCATCCGACGAATCCGCCGCCACAAAGAGGCTCAGGGCGCTGAAATTCGAAAGGTCCGTCGTCTGCATGGGCAGGGACACCGCTCCGTCGGTTCCGTTCCAACCGATCCGATAGAGGGGCAGCGTACGGTCGTTCATGGAGCCGCCCGGATGGTGAAACAGGATGCCGCCGGGGCCCGGCGTCTGTTCCGTGTAGCTTACCGTAGCCGCGCCGCCGGCTTGGAGCGCCGACAAACCCGTTTCGGAGACGGACAGCAGGCTCCGGCGTCCCGGCTGAAAATAAGAGGCTGTGACCGCATAGCCGAACATACTGACCGGCTGCGCTTCTTTAACGTCCCAGATGCCCCAGGGAGCGTTGCCTTTGGCATACATGGACAGAAAAGCGCCGGCGTAGTGCGTCAGAAAATCCTCTTGCTGTTCCCGGGTGAGCCTGTTTTTCTCGGAGGTTCCGTCATCCGCAAGCATGGCCCTGTTGAAAAAGTTATGGTTCGCCCCGCGCAGGTAGACGAGGGAGGCCGGCGCCTTCCGCCCGGGTTCCCGCTGGATATAGTCGAAGATGTACTGCCCATCCTCGGGGACGTCCCCGTCAAACTCGCCAAGGACAATGCCGGTGGGGATATCGGGATAGGGCTCGTCGTATATCAGCGTCCCGGGCTGGATAAGCAGCAGGGATTTGATCCTGTCCAGCCCTTCGGCCTGCTCTCTGCGGACTATCGCGTCGGCCAGTTCGCCGCCGCGGGAGTGCCCGATCATATAGATCCGGCTGAAATCAATTTTACCCGCCAGATCAACGCCATAGCCCGGGTCTTTGCCGGCATTGGCGCGCTCCAGATTGTCCATATGCTGTTTGTAGATCTGGTAAGCCCATTCATAATTGAGCGATTCGCCGTAATCGAAGGTGTATTCCACATTGACGTTGACGCTGACGGCGACATACCCTTCCGCCGCGAGCTGTTTGACGAGGTAGTCAAAACCGGCGTAAATCTTGTCATGGATGCTGTTTATCCGTGTCGCGCCGTGAAAAATCATGACCAGAGGATAGGGCCCGCCGCCGGACGGCGCGGCGATAATCCCTTCCAGCGGACAGGGCACGTCCTGCCCAAGGATATTTTTGAGTTCCCCGTTGCCAAGGTCAAAATCATGGACGATGATCCCGGAGCTGTCCGCCGGCTTGTAGGCCATATCGGACATCGCAAGGGTACTGCTTTCGATTTGCGGAGGCTGATTTGCCTCCGGCGGCGGGTTCGCCTGCGCGGCGCACGAGGCGAGCAGAAGCGCGCATAGGAGCGCCGCCGCAAATTTCATAACTGTTTTTATCATTAAAACCTCAATCTGCAAGACAAATAGATTCGTTTTTCGGACATGGATAAGTATAGCCTTTGATACAAGAAATATCAATTATTCAAACAGCATAGCAACAGGTTTTAAGCCTTATTTAAGTCCATCACGAATAATTATTAAATTGAGCCTGTTAGACTATCCGAATTGCGTATTTGAAAGGAGCTCTCAATGAATCGTTCGAGAAAAACCGCACCTGTACTTGTTGTTATGGCAGTGTTCTTTGCGCTGTTTTTCATGACGGCGCTTCCGGTCCACGCGGCCGGCGGCCTGAGCATCAGCACGCCTTATCCGGGGACGACGGTCACCGCGGGGAAGACCGCGACCTTTGCGCTTACGCTTGACAACGTCAGCGCCGTGCCGATGAACGCGGAGGTTTCCGTGAGCGGCTTGCCGGATGGCTGGAGCGCGCAGCTCATCGGCGACGGCAATCAGGTCAGCCGTGTTTATGTCGGCGCAAACGATACCGCCACGGTCCAGCTCAATGTCGACATCCCGCAGAGTACGAAGGACGGCGATTATTCGATGGACGTCACAGCGGACGCGAACGGCGTCGCTTCCGACACGCTGACTTTGTCCCTGACTGTGAGCAAAACGGACGTTTCTCAAGGCTCTTTTACATCACAGTTCCCGGAATTGCAGGGCGGCGCAACAACGGCTTTCACGTTTGACGCAAGTTTGTCGAACAACGGTGGGGCAGACAGGTATTACAGCCTTTCCGCCAAAGCG
>WRFF01000017.1 GCA_009778945.1 Clostridiales bacterium
CCGTACCAGTTTGCCCGAAGACGCGTCCGGGTATAAGGTTGTGAGTTTTGCTTCGGGGACGGGGTAGTCCGTCGCCCAACGGGTCTGGTATGTGTCAACGTCCTCCATCACCATCAAGCTGACGCGCGGGATTTCAAGAATGCGGTCGTCCGTGCCTTTCAGGAAATGGTCGAAAAAGAGCATGCGGAACGTCCGGGCTTCCGAACTGTAGAATGTCGCCCATTTCTGGCGGCCGTGTGTGAACAGCCATTTTTGTTCCGAGGAGATCTTTCTGAACGCGCGGAACGTGCCGCGCGTATGGCAGCCGTGATCGGTCCAGTTTCCGCAGATCAGGGCGGGCAGGTCGATCATTTCCAGAAAATCGTCCTCCGCCATCAGCTCGGTCTTTGGCGGATCCTCGTTCTCGGGCGCGGGCCACGAGGTTTCGACCCCCGCCATTTTGTGGCAGAATTCTCCGGTCGGAATGGTGAATTTGGATTCCTGCACACCGCCGGGAGCCATACAATCCCTGTGATAATCCGTCATGCCTTCCCATGGGTTGATGCATTTCAGATGCGGGGGCTTGAGTCCAGCTATGCGCCATTGCGAGAAAGCGAGGAGCGATACGCCGCTGAGCCCGATGTTCCCGTTGCTCCATTCCTGTCCGGCCGCCCATTCGATCGTATCATATTGATCACGCGCCCATCTGCCTTCGGCCATGATGGCGAACTCGCCAGGCGCCCCGTCTATTTCACCGTGAGCCTGGAGGCCGGGCGAATGGCTGAAACCGCGCGGATCCACGACCATCAGCGCGTAGCCATAACGGCACCAGAACTCAGGGTCGTTGGCCTCAAACACCGCGGAGCCGGTGACGCTCGGGCTCCACGGCTCGTAGGCAAACCCCCATCCGTCATGCTGCGGCCCCCAGTTGGCGTCCTTTCCGAATGAGGTGAATGTCATGATGCAGGGATATTTTCCCGGCGCATCCGGCAGGAATATGTTGACAGCAAGATTCAATCCGTCCCGCATCGGAACAGCAACCTCTGTCATTGTCCTGATTCCGTTCATTTTAGTGAGCCTCCTTTACTCTTTCTTTGGTAGTAAAAATAAGAATGACAGCGAAAACGAACAGCGCAATCGCCGTTACAAAGAACAGGGATTCTATGCTTGTATTGCCTGATATTGCCCCGATGCCCGCCTGAATCAGCGGCGCGATGAGCCCGCCCAGCGCGATGCAGGGAGTCACGATACCGAAGGAAATCTCCCTTGCCCTGAGATCCGATGCGCAAGCGCGCGCTGTCAAATCAAATATATGCGGATTCATAGAGGAAGATCCGAGAGCGCAGAACAGGGCGCCGACAACCATCACTGCGTAGTTGTTGGCGAAAAAGAAGATCAGGAAGCCGGCGCCGTAACACGCCACGGCCACCGTGGGCAAAAACCTTTTGAGGACCTTCTTTTCCTGTGAATAAAAAGCGGCGGCGGGAATGGAAAACAGCGCAAACAACGCCATGAGAATGCCCAGTGCCCCGCCGGTGATATTAAACTTCTCGCCATAGATCGCGATATTCAAAATCGGGAAGCTCCAAAGGACCCAGTTGCCGCACATCAGCGCTCCGTAAATCCATACCCGCGGAGGTATATGCACCTTTACCTGATTCGTCTTTCTAGCAAGAACCTCTTCCTTAGACGGCGCCGGGAATTTGGGCAGCCCTATCAGGGAAATAATGGCGATTACAAGGATGATGATGAAGCAATAAAATACATACCTCCAACTCAGGGCCGCTACGAAGCCGGCAATAATACTGATCGACATGCTGGATATGCACTGTACGCTTGTCGCGATCCCCAGCCTTTTCTCTCTCGTCACGCCTCCCCAGATTTCCGAAATCATCATGTTCGGGACCGGCATGACCAGGCCGGCGCCGATACCCGTGAGGACACGGAGCAAAAGCAGCGTATTGATATCGTTCACAAAGCCTGGGGCGAAACCGGAAATAGCGTAGATGAACAGTCCTATAATAACGATTTTCCTTTTATCAAAGTGATAAACCAGCCAGTTCCCGGCGATGATACTGACCGGTATAACGGTTATAAAAGGAATATTCATGACATACTGGACTTGAACCAGGCTGGCGCCGGGGAACGCCTGGGATATTACGCCGAGGGCCGGGCCTATCGCGGCGTTTTCAAAGGTATAAACAAATGGGATCAATAAGACAGTGAATGCGGCAAACCTGCCGATGTTTCTTTTGACCTCCAGTTCCTGTTCCATAACACAAACCTCCTTTTCATAAATAACAGCAGGCGACAGCTTCCAATATCGCCAATATACCAGATAGGTTTGTGAAATGGAAATAGAAATTTTTCAATCCGATATTCCGTTACGGAATATCGTGGCAGGACATGCCGGGATACGTATTCTCCAGTTCTTCCCGGAGCAAATAGAGATAACAGACAATATACGGATTCACATTGTTTTCGAGCCAAACCGCGTCCAGGCCGCAGACGGTATCGGAAATCGGGAAACACTTGATATGTTCGCTGTCGGAATTGCGCAAATACCTATCGCAGATCACAACTTCGTTGTCGTGTTCAAGGCATCCGATCAAATCGCTGGGGTCGAGCGCGTACCGCGCGATGATCGGTTCATAACCGTGTTTCTCCGTGTCCTGGCAGATGGATTTGTAGCACATCGGCATGACGTTCGGGGAATCAACGACGAAATGCTGCGTGCGCAAATCTTCGTATCCGACGCTGTCGCGCGCGCTGAGCGGATTCGACTGCAGCATGCAGACCAGTTTCGGCATTTGCATGATGTGCGTCCAACTCCAATCGCTTTCAAACGAAGGTTCGTCCATCCACGGCACGATCATCACGTCGATCTCGCCTTCCGCGAGCGCGATCCGCCACCTGACGGGGGCTTCATACTTCCACGAAAAAGAAACTGCCTCATGCTCCTTGGCGAGCTGCCTGCCCGCGCGCTGGAACTCCGGAAACAGTTTCCAGGAGAGCGGCAGCCCGACGATCAGCCGCCCGGCGGACAGGTCCTGAAACTCCCGCATGTTGTTCACGGACGCTGTGAATTGCTTCGTCAAAGGCCGCCATTGTTGCGCGAAATACCTGCCCGCTTCCGTCAATTCAATCGGCCTTTTGTCACGATTGAAAAGCGGAACGCCGAGAATCGATTCAAGCGCCTGTATTCTTTTTGTGAGCGCAGGTTGTGTAATATTCATCTTCAGGGCGGCATCGGAAAAGTTGGCTTCCTCCGCGACGGCGAGGAAGAGATCAATTTGATAAATGCTGATATCAAGGATATTATAATGCTTCATAATCCTTTTCTTCCGTCAACAACGGCGGTACTATCAGTTTTGGAAATTATAGCAATTCCCAAATATAAATACAAGCCGTTCGGGGATTGGGCAAGCAAAAAGCGGGAGATAAGAATGTTTTCTCCCGCTTTTGTATCCGGACTTTATTTTGCTTTGCGCTGTCCCGCACCGGACGTTCTTCTACAGTTTGAACTCCTCTTTCACGGCGGCAAGCGCTTCGTCGAGCGAGGAGATGACCTTCGCGACGCTTTCGTCGGAGAGCACGGCCGGCGGTTCGATGCGGACCGTCTTGGCGTTGACAAGCGTACCCGCCGTCATGACGTGGCGCGCGAAGAGTTCTTTTGTGACCGCATAGCCAACCTCGGCTTCCGGGAATTCCATGCAGATGAGCAGGCCCGCGCCGCGGAATTCCGTGAGCACTGTCGGATATTTCTTATGCAGCTCGCCGAGCTTTTCGAGGAAGTACTCGCCGCGTTTTTTGCAGAGGCCCGGGATGTCGTTTTCGAGCATATATTTAAAGGTCGAAATCGCCGCCGCGCACGCGAGCGGGTTGCCGCCGAACGTCGGGGAGCCGAGGATCCACGGATTGTCGATGAGCTTGTCGACCCACATCTTCGGACGCGCGATGATGCCCGTGATCGGCATGATGCCGCCGCCGAACGCTTTGCCGTAGGTCATGATATCGGGGCAGACATCCTCCGCTTCGCAGCGCCACAGAGTGCCTGTACGGCCCATGCCGGTCTGGATTTCGTCCACGATCATCGCGACGCCGTATTTGTCGCAGATCGCGCGCACATCTTTGAGGTAACCCACCGGCGGAATCGCGACGCCCGCTTCGCCCTGGATCGGTTCGATAATGACACCGGCAACCTTCTCGCCTACCGTCTGCAGATTCTTGATTGCCTTTTCCATATCCGCGGCGTTACCGTACTCGACATGCTGTACCTGCTGGATCATCGGGACATAGTCTTCGCGGTACGCGCCCTTGCCGCCCATCGAGATTGCGCCCATGGATTTCCCGTGGAAAGCGCCGACTGTCGAAATATACCAGCGGCCGCCCGTCGCGAGGCGCGCGAGTTTCAGCGCCATCTCCACCGCTTCGGCGCCGCCGTTCGTGAAGAAGCAGTACTGCAGGTCGCCCGGCGTAGCCAGCGCTGTGATCTTTGCGAGATAGCCGCGCAACGGATCAACAAGTTCCTGCGAATGCAGCGCATAGCGCGAGAGCTGTGCCTGCACAGTTTTCAGGATCTCCGGATTTCTGTGTCCGCAGGTATAGATTCCAAAGCCGCCGAGACAGTCGATGAACTGAGTCCCGTTCAGGTCTTCAAAATGATCCACGGAATCCGTCCATTCAATGAAAGCCGCGTCCGTTGAGACGGATTTGCGGTATTCCAGCCAACCTGGGTTGACATTTTCGTTGAAATTTTCAATGGATTCATCATGAATTTGCTTTTTTTCCGCATCGGTCAGGCTGTCTTTCTCAATCCACGCGACGACTTTCTGCGCTTCTTTCAAGGCAAGAGCCTTATCTGTCATGGTCATTAGGATTCACCTCCAGTTCGCTGCTCGGAGACGCCTGCCACCCGGATGGCGCTCCTCCAATAACAATTTTGTACAGTATATCACTTCGGCGACGCCAACGGCGAAGAAAGAAAATTTACCGCCTTGGTTTCACGCCGCCGGCCGCAACCGCAAGCCGGTTCTGCGCACGCTTGCGCGCCCGCAGATGCTGCGCCGTCTCGTCCGGATCCCTATCTTCTATGCCATGCTGCGCAAGCCAGTCTTCCGCCCGGTGCACGGCCTCGTTGGCCCGGTCTGTGACAATCTCCTCCGGCCACTCCGCCGCATCCGTAAAGACGAGTATGCGATCCCGGATGTCGATATAACCGCCTGAAACCGCGGCGAGTTTGTATTCTTTCTGGTCGTTCTCACGAAACCAAAGCTCCCCGATATCGAGCAATTTGCAGCCCCAGCAATGATCCGCCATAAAACCCTCTTCGCCCGAGAGCGTGCGGCAGATCACGAGCTCCGCGTCACCCCAGTAAAAGAGCCTTTCCGGTGTAAATATTTCAAGCGGGAATGTTTTAGCCATTCTTCTGCGCCCGCTCTACGACTTCGTCAATACCGCCGGCAAACAGGAAGAGCTGTTCGGGGATATTGTCGTGCTTGCCTTCCAGGATCTCGCGGAAACCGCGCACCGTCTCTTTGATCGGAATATATTTGCCGGGCATTCCCGTGAACGCCTCCGCGACCGAGAACGGCTGGCTTAGAAACCGCTGGATCTTGCGCGCGCGCCCGACGACGATCTTGTCGTCATCGGAGAGCTCGTCCATGCCGAGAATCGCGATGATATCCTGTAATTCTTTATAATGCTGGAGCACTTCCTGCACAGCGCGCGCCGTATTGTAATGCTCCTCGCCGACGATCAGCGGATCCATGATGCGGCTCGTCGATTCGAGCGGATCAACCGCCGGATAGATGCCCAGTTCCGTAATCGCGCGCGACAGCACCGTCGTCGCGTCGAGATGCGCGAAGGCCGTCGCCGGCGCCGGGTCGGTCAAGTCATCTGCCGGCACATAAATGGCCTGCACGGATGTGATCGAACCTTTTTTCGTCGAGGTGATGCGCTCCTGCAGCGCACCCATTTCCGTGGCGAGCGTCGGTTGGTAACCGACGGACGAAGGTACGCGCCCGAGCAGCGCCGATACCTCGGAGCCCGCCTGCGTGAACCGGAAGATATTGTCGATAAAAAGCAGCACATCCTGGCCTTCCTGGTCGCGGAAATATTCCGCCATCGTCAGCCCTGTCAACCCCACGCGCATGCGCGCGCCAGGCGGCTCGTTCATCTGCCCGAATACCATCGCC
Source organism: Clostridiales bacterium (assembly GCA_009778945.1). Taxonomy (GTDB): domain Bacteria; phylum Bacillota; class Clostridia; order Peptostreptococcales; family Anaerovoracaceae; genus WRFF01. The sequence continues at coordinate 6,177 of WRFF01000017.1, forward strand.
GTCTTTGCGATAACGCCCGACTCCTGCATTTCGCCGTAGAGGTCGTTTCCCTCGCGGGTTCGCTCGCCGACGCCGGAGAATACGGAAATGCCGCCGTGCTCTTTCGCGATATTGTTGATCAGTTCCTGGATCAGCACCGTCTTGCCGACGCCCGCGCCGCCGAACAGCCCGACCTTTCCGCCTCTTGTATAGGGCGCGATCAGATCGACGACCTTGATGCCTGTTTCAAAGATACGCGAGGACGTATCCTGCTCCTCAAACGAAGGAGGATCGCGGTGGATCGGCATCTTCTGGGCTGTCTCCACCTGCGGTTTTTCGTCGATATTTTCCCCGACCACATTGAACAGACGGCCGAGTACCTCGGGACCGACCGGCACTTCGATCGGGCCGCCCGTATCGAACGCCTCCATCCCGCGCGAAAGGCCGTCCGTCGAGGACAGTGCGACGCAGCGCACAATGTCGTCGCCGATATGCTGCGCGACCTCCGCCGTGATTTCCTTCCCGCGGAAGGGGATCTTGATCGCCGACAAAAGCTGCGGCATCTGGTCCTGCCCGAATTTGATATCGATGACCGGGCCGATGATCTGGTGGATGACGCCTCTGTTCCTTGTTTCTTTTTCCGCTGTAGTTTCTTTCACCGCTTTACTCCTTATTTGTGAAGCTCTATTAAATCCTGTTGTCTTATCCGTTCTGCGCTTCGCTGCCGCTGACGATTTCCGTGATCTCTTTCGTGATCGCCGCCTGGCGCGCCCTGTTGTAGAAGAGGCCGAGGTCGGAGATCATCCCGCGCGCGTTATCCGTCGCGTTTTCCATTGCCATACGCCGCGCCGCGTGCTCGCAGGTCGCCGATTCCACGATCGCGCCGTAAATCATGATCTCCACGTATTTCGGCACAAGGTAGTTGAACACCGCTTCCGGGCCGGGTTCGTATTCCACCTGCTTGTTTATACGCACTGCGTCCGGGTTTTTCTTCGCCTCGAACGGAAGCAGCGTCTTTGTGGTCACGCGCTGTTCCAGCGCCGAGACAAACGTCGTATAGACAAGCACCACGCGGTCGATCTCTTTTTCGTCATAGCGCGCGATAATCGGTTTGCTGATATCGCCCGTCTCTACAAACGAAACGTCCTCCGGCGGATTGTGGTAATCCATCAGGATCTCATAACCGCGCTTCGCGAAATAATCCCGTCCGCGGGTTCCGACGCAGGCGAGCGCCGGTTTCTCCGCGTCTTCCCGCATCAACTGCTCCGTCTCCTTGATGACATTGGAGTTGAAGCTGCCCGCAAGCCCCCTGTTGCTTGTGACGGGGATATAGCAGGTCCTTTTGATCTCGCGGCTTCCCGCCAGATATTTGTCCGGCACTTCGTCGACGTTATTGAAGATATCGTCGATGCTCTCCGTGACATAGTGGAAATATTCCTGCGTATTCTCGAAAGTTGCTTTCGCGCGCCGGAATTTCGCCGCCGAGACAAGCTTCATCGCATTCGTGATGTGCTCGATGCTTGTGACGCTCTTGATGCGCCGTTTTATATCCTGCAAGCCGGATGCAGCCATGCGTTCTTTACTCCTACTTTCCCTTCAGAAATTCTTCTTTGTACTCCGCGATGCCGGCCCGGAGGCTGGCCGTCGCTTCGTCCGAAAGCGCGCCGGTCTCGAGGATCGTCTTGCCGACCTCGGGCCGCACGGCGTCCATATGCGCGTAGAATTCCTTCTCAAACTCTTCCAGATCGTCCAGTTCCATGTCGTCCAAATAATTTTCGACCGCCGCAAAGAAGATCATAACCTGATGGTCGACGCGCACGGGGCTGTACTGCGGCTGCTTGATGATTTCCATTAGGATCTTGCCGTGATCGAGCCTCGCCTTCGTCTCTTTGTCGATATCGCTTCCGAACTGTGAAAAGCTCGCGAGCTCGCGGTACTGCGCGAGATCAAGTTTCACGGTGCTCGCGACCTTCTTCATCGCCTTGATCTGCGCGGCGCCGCCGACGCGTGAAACCGAAATGCCGGCGTTCACCGCAGGGCGCTGACCCGAGAAGAACAGATCGGTCTCGAGGAAGATCTGCCCGTCCGTGATCGAGATGACGTTCGTCGGGATGTAAGCCGCCACGTCGCCGGCCTGCGTCTCGATGATCGGAAGTGCCGTGATGCTGCCGCCGCCAAATTCGTCGCTGAGCTTCGCAGCGCGCTCAAGCAGCCTTGAATGCAGATAAAAGATGTCACCCGGATACGCCTCGCGTCCCGGCGGCCTGCGCAGCAGCAGCGACATTGCGCGATATGCTACCGCGTGCTTGGACAGATCGTCGTAAATGATCAGCACATCTTTGCCGCCGTCCATAAAGTACTCGCCCATCGCACAGCCCGCATACGGTGCAATATACTGCAGCGGCGCCACATCGCTCGCCGTCGCGGACACGACGATCGTATATTCCATCGCGCCCAGATCCGTAAGATGCTGCACCATCTGCGCAACTGTCGATTTTTTCTGCCCGATCGCGACGTAGATGCAGATCACGTTCTCGCCCTTTTGATTGAGGATCGTATCGACCGCGATCGCCGTCTTGCCGGTCTGCCGGTCGCCGATGATCAGCTCGCGCTGCCCTTTGCCGATCGGGATCATCGAGTCGATTGACTTCAGTCCCGTCTGCAGCGGCTGGCTGACAGATTTCCTCGCCAACACGCCCGGCGCCAAACGCTCAACCGGCCGCGTTTCTTTCGTATCAATCGGCCCGCCGCCGTCGATCGGCTGTCCGAGCGCGTTCACGACACGGCCTACCATCGCGTCGCCGATCGGCACTTCCACGACGCGGCCCGTCGGTTTCACAACATCCCCTTCGCGGATATGGCGGTCGCTGCCCATGATGACGACGCCGACATTTTCCTCTTCAAGGTTTAGCGCCATCCCATACGTGTCTCCCGGGAATTCAAGCAATTCCCCCGACATGCAGTTTTCGAGCCCAAAGACGCGCGCGATACCGTCGCCCACCTGAATCACGGAACCAAAATCCGTGATATTGGTCTCCTTCTCATAATTCTTGATCTGTTCGCGTATGACGGCGCTGATTTCTTCCGGTTTCAGATTCATCGTCTCTTCCTTTTATTCATACAATAATTGCAATACTGTTCCGGCCCCGTGCGTTTACCCGAGCATCCGCTGCCGCAGTTGTTCGAGCCTGTTCTTGAGGCTCATATCGATGAGTTTGCCATCCACATAGAGGGTGGCCCCGCCGAGGATGGTCTTATCGATATGGTTTCCCAATTTGACGCGTTTGTTCACAGCCTTTCCGGCCTCTTCTTCAAAACGCACAAGCTGTTCCTTTGTCACGGGGACAGCGGTGTAGAGTACGCCCTTGCTGAAGCCGTCCGCCGCGTCGACCAGCCTGGCGTATTTGCGCGCGATTTCATCCCACGCGCCGACACGGCTGCGGTCGATCAACACATAGAGGAAGTTGAGCAGTTCTTTTGAAATACGTCCGTCAAAGACCTTCTTCGCCGCTTTTTTCTTCTCCCCGGCCGCCAGCGTCGGCACGAGGAAGAGGCGTTTCAGATCCGGCTGTTCTTCAAAGAGTTTCGTGAGCGCTTTCAGTTCCTCGCCGATCTCTTTTACCTTCGAGTCTTCTTTCGCGGCGTCGTACAGCGCCTGTCCGTAAGTGTCCGCAACGGTCAATGGGTCCATGTTTCGGCTCCGTTATCCGCGAGCAGTTCGTCGATCACAAGCATCTGCTCTTTTTCGTCCAGGTTCTTCTCGAGAATGCGTTCCGCCGCGTAGATGGCGAGCGTCGCAATCTGATCTTTCATCGCGAGCGCGGCCGCGGCGCGTTCCCGCTCCGCTTCCACCTGCGCCACGCGAATAATCTCCTGCGCTTTTTCGCTTGCCTCTTTCAGCACCTGCTGTGCGCGTTCGTCCGCTTTCGTTTTCGCTTCTTTTAGAATGGCGCGCCGCTCGTTTTCGGCGTTCGACATCTTTTCGTTGTACTCTGTCAGCCGCGCTTCCGCCTGACGCTGCGCCGTTTCGGCGTTGTCAAACTGGTCGATGACCTTTTGTTCGCGCGCCTGCATGAAATCGTGAATCTTCTCAAAAAAGAATTTCTTCAGGATCAGATACAGAACGAAGAAACTGACCAGCACGAACACAAAGGTCCAGTTGAAGCTCATCAGGGGGGCGACTTCAAGCGGAACTGTTGTCGTTGTCGCCGCCGCGGCCAATACCGGGGTTATTCCCATGTCCGTCTCCTTTTACCTTCGCTTTTCCGCCGCCGCTAACTCAGGGTAAACGGGTGCACGAAGATCAAAATGATCGCTACGATCAGCGCGAAGATGACAGACGTTTCCGCCATCGCGAAACCGATGAAAAGCGTACCCATCAGGCTGCCGCGCGCTTCCGGCTGACGGGCGATGGCCTGAAGCGCCTGCCCCGTGGCGATGCCCTGCCCAAGACCGACGCCGAGGCCCGCGATCATCGCGATGCCCGCTCCGACTGCCGAGAGTCCGAATACAAATGCTTCCGGTGTGATTCCAGTCATTGAAGTTTTCCTCCTTACGTTTCCTATACGTTTCCTATAACTATAATAATTATTATTATTCCTCGTCGCCCGGGTAAGTGATCGCCCTGGCGATGAATGACATTGTGAGCATGGAGAACACAAAAGCCTGAAGCCCCGGCTCAAACATATCGAAGAAGAAGTTGAGCGGGAGCGGGATGACCATCTGAAGGAACGGGATCCCTATACTGCTGGTCACGCCGGCCAGCATGTCGAAGAACAGCTCCATGATGATATAGCCCGCGAGGATGTTGCCGAAAATACGAAAGCCCAGGCTGAGCGGGAAAGTGATTTCTTCGAGCAGGTTGATCGGGTACATGAACGGATAGGGCTTCGCAAAATGCTTGAAATACCCGCCCACGCCTTTCGAACGGATCGAGTTGATCTGGATCAGCAGGAAGACAAGGATCGCCATCGCGAACGCGAAATTGACGTCCGCCGTAGCCGCGCGCCAGTGGAGCAGGCCGAGCAGGCTGGAGAAAAACAGGAACAGGAAAAGCGTCCCGATATACGGGGCGAAGGCCATATTGCGCTTGCCCATCGTGTCCCGCACGAAATTGTAGACCGTTTCCACAATAAGTTCGGCGACGCCCTGCATCCCTTTCGGGTTGCGCTGCAGTTTGCGTGTGGAAAGAAGCGCCATGATGATGAGAAAAGCCGCGACGATCATAGCCCAGAGGGCTGTTTCCGTAATATAGAAACTCGGGCTCCACCAAAAGATGATCCTCGGCGACACATCGAGACTCAAGACGTTTTCCTCCTTTCCTCATGCGAAACGGGAATACGTTTGTAGCGCGGATAGTGCCGGTAGGTCGCGTAGACCCTTCCATGCTTATAAATAGAAATATTCGGCTCTTTCTCAAAGAAACGGCTGCTCCTGTCGAGGACGAAATGCTCCTCTTCCGCAGGCTCCTTCCCGAGGAGCTTCAGGATCTTCGGAAGCGCCGTCTGCGAAAGCAGGAGGGCGGCAATCGGGAGCAAAAGACCGATCCCGCCGCCGGCCAAGCAGACAAGCCCGCCCTTGGCCGCGAGATAGAGTACGCCGAAATAAATCAGAAGGCGGGCGATATACCCGATCACAGCCGCGGCTTTTTTCCGCGCCGCCATCGCCCATTCGATCGTAGCCGTAAGCAGCGTCAGCCCGAGTATGCAAAAACAGGCGCCGAGCGCAAGCCCGTACAGGAAACGCGGGCTCCACCCGATCACGGGCAGCGAAATAAGCGCCGCCGCGACTGCGAGGCCGATTGCTCCGAATGTACTTTTGCGTCTTAGTTCCCGAATTTTAAATACTTCTCCTGTTTTTTCAAATTTGTTCTTGATTTTTTGGTTTGTCGTTGATTGTATTCCTGTGAGACTGCAAAGTCAAGCAACTATGTAACGTAAAAAATCATAAAATGTAATCCGATTGCCGATTGCCGGTTCACTTTCGGTCCTTCGGCGCCAGGAGCAACAGAAAGCCGCTGATAACTCCGCCGAAAAGCAGCGCGCATATGCCGAACAGAATCGTATTGCGCGCGTTCCCCTCCCTGATTTTATTTATATGGACCGCCATCGGGATGATCCACGCAAAAGCGACGAGAACCCAGGGCGAGATATCCGTACGGGAAACGACGCCGGGTATCATGAGAAGCATGAAAATAAACGCGGCGGAGAATAAAATTGCGGCTTTTTTCGTCCGCGGATAACGCGAAACGGCCGGCGTGGGCGCTTCCGCCGGAGACGTCGGATTCGCAGGCGCCTGAGAGACAGACTCCGCAGGCTTATGCTTCGCCAGCCACTCGGGCGTGTGATACACCGGAGCCTGAAACGCATCTTCCTTTACTTTATTAGACTTATCCGCCATTCGACAGACCTTCGCCTGCTCTCCCCGTTCTAACGCTTGAAATTCAGCTACATTCTTCACTCCACCGGCCGCTTTCATTTGAGCGAACGCCTCTGCATCAGATAATGTCAGTTTGCGCCTGAACTCTTCATTCTCCTTCTTCAAGAATCATTATAACATGCGAGTGAAATCGGGCGGAGATATTCATTGTTTCCCGCACGACAATCACATTTACGGACAAACCAGGCAAGGGCGAAAACCTGTGTAAGCGTCAGCTTCACCAGTATAGTTGCTAAATGCGAACACGCCGGCGTCGTTGCCTTCGTAGAAAGCGTGCCCGCCCCGGACAAACACAGGAGAGGATGAAATAGGAAATTTGGCGTGTGAGTTCCCCCAACTGCCGCCATAATTATCGCCGGAAATGGAAGTTTCATAAATAGCGTCACCGTATTTTCCGGTATTCAGGTCATAATTTGTTTGACCGGAAGCGGTTGTTCCTGCATATTTATCTTTATATTTGCCATCGGCCTCTGACATTGCCGTGTAATACGGCAAGGGGTTTGCTAATTCGCTCAAATAGCCTGCCACACACTCCCACGCCCCTCCTGCCATATCGTATATCCCGTACACATTGCCGCTCGTGCTCGCATTTATCCCTCCGGGCGTATTGTATTCATACAAATCCGTCATGATGCCATTGTTTGTCTGCGTTGCGGTTGCGCCCGCCAATCCTGTTATTGGGGAATAATCCGTTTCATTGTTGTAATACGGATTTTTGAACACTCTGTCATTCTTTCCGTATTGGCTCATACTTAAGTATGCCACCATCCCCCATTCTGTGTTTTTCATCAAGTGCGGAACCATCCCTGTTGACCCCTCCAATGTATTGCCGTCGCTTGCCATATTTTCGCAAACTGCGAATATGTCGTTTACGTTTATCCCTCTCCACATTACAACATTTGGTATCGACCTTATTTGAAGGTTTGTATCCGGCCCGCCGCCAAGCCCCGCCAAATATGACACGCTGTCCGCCTGCCCTCCAAATCCCGGTTCCACACCTACCGAACTACTGCTTGCTGTGAATTTTGCAACCCATATCCCTTTTAACTCGCCAAGCCCTCCATTACCCGCGTTCGTAAACGCAGGGTGAACCACCCATTCCCCCGCTGTGGGAATCGTGTTTGTGATTGGCGCGTTTTCATTCACCGGAGTGTTTGTATCGCCTTGCAGGAATTTTATATTTATTGTCTGGGGTGTGCCGCTTCTTTCCGGCGCCTGATACGCATATCTCGGTATCCACACCCAATAGCAATCATTACCCCCTCCTGTCGTTTTAATATTCGCCCATTTGTTTTGTCCCACTGTGTAATCATACCAGTTGTCTGGCGCTGTTCCATCTATTCTCATCCCATCATTTATCTCATACGGATCTGAATTTGTATTCCAAGCCACATAATATGTTGTGGCCGGATTGAACCCCGTCAAATCCGGCTCATTTGCTATTGCAGCTGCCGGCGTTTTGCTTGCTGTTCCTGTCGGTGTATTTGATCCTGCGGACTCTTGGCCGCCATCGCCAACACAACCAGTAAGGGCTAAAGCCAGGGTGATCGCCAGAACAAATGCAGTTGGTTTTTTCATTTTGTACATACGTTTACTCCTGAAAATATCAACAATGTGCGCCGCATTCTGTAACACAGGGGGATGTGTAACACAGGGGGACTAGGGGGACGTACCTTTTGTGTCGCGCGACACGGGGCTGAATGTTGAATCACATTATGGTATCATAATTGACGCTCGCATGACGCAGAATTAATGTATGAGAAGATCAAAAAATGAAAACGAAAAATCAAACTGTTTGACGAGTCAATCAAGAAAATCGAAGGCGCCGTCAACGATTTCATCGCGCAAAACGATATCAAAGTAATTGAGATCAAACTCAAAGCCTCTGTAAATGGCGCGATTGTGATGGTCGTTTACGAGTAAGTAAAGATAACAGCGCAAGCGCTAAGGAACACAAAAGGTACGTCCCCTTGTGTTCGTTATGCCGTTGTAGAGGGACAGTTGACGTCCCACAGCGACAGCATGCCGTCAATTGTTTTTTGGGATCATGAGCTAAGCTATGAAAATCCGGAAAAAGCTATTCTTCCGATATGCAGGACTTTTACTGAGTTAATGCTTAGTCTTCGCGACGGATAACATTTGGCTCCCCTGGCTCGGAATGATAATTAAGGAGAATGTGAAAATGCAGTATTACAAACTAATGGTGGATGGAGAAAACAGTACCGATAATATTTATGCGCATCCATGCATAGAGGTTGAAGATCCTTATATGTTTTGCTATGGGAAAGGGGTTGAAAAATGGGAGCCTGTGAGATTTGAATGTGACATTAAAAAGGGTACTGTAATTACAGAGTATCTGAGGAATTCATATGGCTGGGACATATTCTCTGAAAGAGCATTAAAACTATTTGGAAATATTATTAGTGACGACGTTCAATTACTGCCTGTAAATATTATTAATAAAGATACGGGGCAGGAAATAGAAAAATATTATGTCGTGAATATACTTGCCTTTCTGGATGCATTAGATTTGGAGAACTCCTTATATACTTATCATAAAATCGAAAGCATTAACAAAACATGGTTGTCCGTGATTAAATATGGACTTAAAAAAAGTGAAATCGGCGAGCACAATATTTTCAGGCTCAAAGATTCACCCATGGCGGTTTTTGTTTCGGAAAAATTTAAAAAAGTAGTGGAAACAAACAAAATGTTGGGACTTGACTTCTTACAAGTAAAAACAGGTTAAAATGACTAAAAGAGCGCTTTTTAGAGGGGAAAGAGACGACGGTTTTTTTCCTGCTGAAAGCGCCAGGATCATGCCGTGAGGAAAAACGAATGGGTGTATTTGATAAACTGATTGAAAAGAGACAAGGCAATACCGGGATATACCCGGCCTTTTGCCAATGGGTTGATTCCGTGATGGCGGAAGACATTCCACAGACTGCGAAGGCTATCAGTTTTAATATTTATGAAGAAGCCGATAACACTTTTGGTATCGAATTGATTGCGGCGGCGTCATACAACAGCAACGACGAAGACTGGGCTTGTGACGAAGTATTGACAACGCGTGACAATCCGTTTTATATTCAACGGACAAAAAACATTCTCAAATGGGAGGAAGGGCAAGCCTTCATCTGTGACCTGATAAAAGACTACTTAAATACCGGCAACTACAGGGATAAACTGAAGTCATATACAGCTGTGTGCGCGGGATTCGTTGATGGGAACTTGGAGCTGTTATTTAAAAAAGAGGAGTTGAAATAAAAAGCCGAAAGACGATTCAGTAACGAGCCGATTGGGGACGGTCATACGGCTTGACGCTGAGATGGATGCAAAATGAATTGGGAAAATAGTACAAAGAGGCTATGAGAGGTGGACAATAATATTATTAAGATTATCGAGCAAATGACTTTAAATCCACCTGCTTCGGAAGAATCGCTCAAAGACGTCGAAGAAAAACTCGGCTGTAACCTTCCAAGTCAGTATAAAGAGTTTTTGCTGGAATCAAATGGAGCAGAAGGGCTTATTGGTTCTTCATATCTTGTAATCTGGCCAATTGACGATATTGTAATCTCTAATCAAGATTATGAAGTTGAAAAATATACTCCAGGATTGATATATTTTGGATCTGATGGAGGCGGCGAGGCTTATGCGTTTGATAGCAGAACAAAAGAGATGCCTATCGTAGAGTTTCCTTTCGAATCAATTCATATTGAAGATGCTGAATTATGCGGTAAAACATTTTATGAGTTTCTGCAAAATTTATACTGTCGGATTCAATAAAGATAAATATAACC
>WRFF01000018.1 GCA_009778945.1 Clostridiales bacterium
ATGGGCAGCCTGATCGAGCACAGCGTCACGGTATTTCTGGGCGTACCTGCGATGTATATGATGTTTATCGAAGCCGGGAAAAACAATATCTTCTTCCCGAAGCTGCGGATTGCGATCTCGGGCGGAGCGCCTCTGCCGGTCGATGTGTACCATAAGTCCATTGAGATCGCACACTTGCCCATCATCGAAGGCTACGGGCTGACCGAGGCCTCGCCGTCCTCCGCTTTCAATCCGCCGTCGGGCGTGCGCAAGCCGGGTTCCATCGGGCCGGCGATCGCCGAAGTGGACGCCATCATCGGCGGGGAAAATAACGAAGAGCTTCCCATCGGCGAAGTGGGCGAACTGCTTTTGCGCGGGCCGAACGTGATGCAGGGTTACTATGGGCGGCCCGAAGAAACGGCGGAAGCCCTGCGGGGCGGCTGGCTGCACACGGGCGACCTGGCGAAGATGGATGAGGACCGGTATATCTATATCGTCGACCGCAAAAAAGACATGATCATCGTCGCGGGCCTGAACGTCTATCCGCGGGAGATCGAGGAGGCGCTTTTCGACCACCCGAAAGTGCGCGACGCCGCGGTCGTGGGAGAACCGGACGCCCTGCGCGGGGAGTCCGTTGTAGCGTACGTCGTGCTGAAGGAAGGCGAAGAGGCCCATCACAAGGAGATCCTCCGGTGGCTGCGGGAGCGGCTCGCGACCTATAAGATCCCGCGGCGGCTTGAATTCGTGGAGGAACTGCCGCGAAACAGCTCGGGAAAAATTATAAAACGCGCGCTGCGGAAGGAAGCGGAATAGGGAACTATAGCGTGAGATTGTCGATAAGCCGCACGTCGCCGATATAGACGGCAAGCGCGGCAAGCGCGCCGGGGAAGGCGGTTTCGAGGCTTTCAAACGTGACGGGGTCCACGATTTCGATATATTCGATGCGGGCGGGCGGCTCGGCGCCTATGACGGCTTGCATGGCCTCCCGCAGGCGGGCGGCGTCCCGTTCGCCGGCGCGGGAAAGTGTTTCGGCTTCGCAGAGCGCGCGGTACAGGCAGCGCGCCGCGATACGTTCCTTGTCCGCGAGGCGCGCGTTGCGCGAACTCATCGCCAGGCCGTCCGGCTCCCGCACGGTCTCACAGCCTTTGACTTCGACCGGGAAATCGAGCTCCTTTGCCATCTTGCGCACGACGGCGAGCTGCTGCGCGTCTTTCTGCCCGAAATAGGCGCGATCCGGCAGCGCCGCGTGAAAGAGCTTCGTAACGACGGTGCACACGCCGCGGAAATGCGCTTCGCGCACGGATCCGCAGAGGGTTTCCGAAATGCCGGCCATATCGACAAAGGTTGAAAACCCTTCCGGGTACATCACGGCGGGAGAAGGGGCGTAGACGGCGTCCGCGCCGGCTTTCCCCGCGGCGGCGGCGTCCGATTCAAGTTGCTGCGGATAGCGTGCGAAATCCCGCGGATCGTCGAACTGGATCGGATTCACAAAGATGCTGACAACCGTGCGGCCGTTTTCGGCCGCGGACCGGCGAATCAGGCTCAGATGCCCCTCGTGCAGGGCGCCCATGGTGGGGACGAGGCCGATGGCCTGTTTGGCCGCACGCTGTGACAGCGCGTAAGCCCGCATGCCCTCCGGCGCCCGGAAAACGGGGATCCCGATTTTTTTGTCTTGCTTCCCATTCATTTGCTTTCCTCCCCCCGCAGCAGGGACGTGATCCCCGTATCATTCCGTTCGGGATGCCTCTCCTTCGCGATTTTTGCGGCAATCAGGGAGAGTGCGCGGTAGGCGTCCTGTGTCTCCGCGGGTGCGTTTTGCAGCGCCGCGAGATGCTTTTCAATCACCTTCAGGTCGCCGCGCTCGATGGGCCCGGTCAGCGCCGCCATGGGGCCTTCGGCTGCGATATTTTCCGCGGCCCCCAAAAATAGCGGACGCCATGCGCGCTCCGCAAAATCCTCGGGGAGCCCGCAGGAGCGGAAAAGCTCCGCCCCCATTTGGGCGGCGGCTGCGATCAGGTTGCTGGAGACGGTACAGGCCGCGTGATAAAGCACTTTTTCATGCGCCGCGATAGGCGCAAAGGGGTTTCCGAGCGCCGTGAGCAGCGTACCGGCCAACTCCCGGAAGGCCGCGTCCCCTTCGATTGTAAAATAAGCCGCGTGCAGCGTCTGTTGGTCCGCCTCCCCGCCTGTAAGCGAGGCGAGCGGGTGAAGGGAGCCGGGATGGACGCCGGCCTCCGCGGCGCCCGCGAAGATCTCCGAACCGAGGCTGCCGCTCAGATGGCCGACGAACAGGCCGTTTTGGAGATGCGGGCGCAGCGTTTCCCAGACGTCCGCGATCCGGTCGTCCGGCGTCGTCACCAGGATCAGGCCGCTTGCGGCGGCGAGCGCGGAAAGCTCCGTGAAGGCGAGGCTGCCGGTCGCCCGCGCCGCCGCTTCGGCGGAAGCGGGATTTTGGCTCAGATAGCCGGAGACGGCCGCCGCCCCGGCGAGATAGCAGCCGAGGCTGCGGCCGGCCTTGCCCGCCCCGATGAACCCGACGCGCGGCAAATCCTGATTTTGAATCATTTCGCGTTCTTTCATAATTCTGATATTCTATCATATAGGATATGGCGGCAGGGTGACGAAAGGAACGGCATTCGAATGAACAGGACGCGTGGCATATGAAAACCAAAAACGGGCCGATCGATGTGAGATGGGTTGTGATTATCGCCGCCCTGGTTTTGCTCCTGCTGCCGCATTTCCTTATGGACAAAGCTTCGGGAGAGGAAAATTTCGGCGAAACCCTTTCTCCCTGGTACTGCATCCCCTTTGTCGGAATGCTCCTGTCGATCGCGCTTTTTCCGCTGTTCAAACCGCATTTTTGGGAGCGCCATATGTCCACGGTGACGATCCTGTGGTCGCTTTGTTTTCTGATCCCCTTTGCGCTCCTGCAGGGGGCTCACGCGGCGGGCTCGCAGTTTTATGAGATCATGCTGCTCGATTATCTGCCTTTCATCGTGCTGCTCTGGGGCTTGTTTGCGGTTTCCGGCGGTATCGTCCTGAAGGGTTCGCTGTCCGGGTCTCCGAAGGCCAATCTGATCCTTTTGGTTATCGGCACGCTGCTCGCGAGCTGGATCGGAACAGCGGGCGCCAGCGTGCTGTTGATCCGCCCGCTGCTGCGCGCGAACGCGTGGCGCGAAAAGAAGGCGCATACGGTGGTTTTCTTTATCTTCCTCGTCTCCAATATCGGCGGCGTCCTGACGCCGGTCGGCGATCCGCCGCTCTTCCTCGGGTTTCTGCACGGAGTCCCGTTCTTCCAGACCCTGCATCTGGCGCCGCTTTTGCTTTTCAACGCGGCCGTCCTGCTCGTTGTCTTTTTCCTGATAGACAGAAGGGCTTACAAAAAAGAGATCGCGGCGGGGCGGAAACCCCCGGGGGCAGCGAAAGGGCCGCTGCGCGTCGAGGGGCTGCACAACTTGGTCTTCCTTGCGATGATCGTCGGCGCGGTCATCCTCTCCGGCATCCTCGGATCGCTCGAAAGCTGGCGGGACCCGTCGACGGGCGCGCCGATTGCGGCGCCGATTCCCGGCGATTCCGGCCTGCCCGTGAACGTCATCGTTCAGATGCTGATCATCCTCGCGGCTGGCTTCCTTTCGCTCAAAACGACGCGGAAGAAGGCGCGTGAACCGAACCGTTTCACCTGGGGCCCGATCAAGGAGGTCGCGGTCCTCTTTGCCGGTATCTTTGTGACGATGATCCCTGCGCTCGCCATCCTGCACGCGCGCGGCGCCGGCCTCGGGCTCACGGAGCCCTGGCAGTTCTTCTGGGCGACGGGCGCGCTGAGTTCGTTCCTGGACAACGCGCCGACCTATCTCGCCTTCCTGTCGACGGCGGCTTCGCTCGGGACGAGCGGGATCACGACGACGCTCGGGACGATCGCGCCGCCGCTCCTGGCGGCCGTCTCCGCAGGCGCCGTCTTTATGGGCGCGAATACCTATATCGGCAACGCGCCGAATTTCATGGTGCGCTGCATCGCGGAAGAAGACGGGGTGAAAATGCCGAGTTTCTTCGGTTATATGGGCTGGGCGGGAGCGATTCTGATCCCGCTCTTCGTCCTCGATACGATCTTCTTTTTTATAATCGGGGTATAACGGCCAGCGGAGACGTCATCCCTTTTGCAGGATTTCGCCCACGCGGGCCGCGATCTGCGCGCTCGCCTCGTCGTCCGTCACGATTTCGATTTCGCTTGGGCCTGCGGCGCCAAGGCCCAGTTCCACGGCGCGGACGATCTGCTCCTGCGCGAATATCGGCGTGTCCATAATGGCGCTGTTTGAGCCGACGCTTTTCAGTACCGCGAGCCCGACGGCGTCAAGCGCGATCCGGTCGCTGCCCGCGAGCATGAGGTTGGCCCGGTACCGTTTCCCTTCCATCGGGCCTCCGTCCGTGAACACTTCGACCGCATCGGCGATCACAAGGTCGGGCGTGTAGGCCACGTTGATCTCCGCGATCATCTTGCGCATATCCGGCCCGTCGTGGAGCAGATGGAAATCCTCGGGCGTCAGCCCGACGGCAAGCTTGAGCGAACAGGAAAACACGCCGCCGAAACCGTGCGTTTTCAGGCAGCAGGTGGCGACGGAAGCGTCCGCGTCCAGCACCGCGCGCGGTATCTGCAGGCCGCCCGGCCAATGAAAACCGGGGCGGTCGACCGTGATCCAGCCCGCTTCGGGCATCGTTTCAAAATTCAAAACTTCCGCCCCGTATTTGCCGCACAGCGCCGCAAGCCCCTTTGCTTCAAAAACTTCGGCGGTCACGGCGGGGCCGCTGCGCTCGCCTACCACGATCTTTTTCGCGTTCGCGGCGCGGACGCCTTCAAGCAGGGCGTCGAGCGTGTCAACGTGCGTTGAGCCGGGCGAAGGGTCGGCGGTGTTGAAATTGGGCTTCACATACACCGTCTTGTTCGTGTAGTCGGGCAGCGGAAAATGCTTCAGGCAGCGCCGCGCCCCGGCCCCCCGGTCCTCCGCCGCAACCAGGTATACTTCAGATTTTTTCATAACGCTCCTCCTTCATCTATGTTTTATTCCCGCCGCTTATGGCGAAAGAATTACTCTTCCCTACCATCATATCACGCATACCACGATTGGGCGCGTCAAACATTTTTGCGCGGCCCGTCCCATTCGCAGGCGTCCATATCCACGCGGCCGTCGAGCAGAAAAGGGACGCCTTCGTCAATCAGCATCGCGCGGCGCAGTTCCGTGTACGCCCCTCCCGCGACCGTCCCGTCCGCCCTTACAACGCGCTGCCAGGGCAGATCCTCCGGGCAGGCGCTCAAAGCCCAGCCGACAGTGCGCGCGGCGCGCGGGCTGCCAAGCAAAGCGGCGATCCGCCCGTAGGACAGGACCTGTCCGCAGGGGATCGCCGCAACGATTTCATAAACGCGGTCAAAGAAAGAATTTTTCTGTTTACACAACGCCCTGGGCCTTCATGGCGTCCGCGACTTTCAGGAAACCCGCGATATTGGCGCCCGCGACGAAATTGCCTTCACAGCCGTACTCTTTCGCTGCGTCGCGCATATTGGCGTAGATGTCTTCCATGATCTGCATAAGTTTCATGTCGACTTTTTCAAACGACCAGGAAACCCTCTGGCTGTTCTGGCTCATCTCGAGGTGGGATGTGGCGACGCCGCCGGCGTTCGCCGCCTTGGCGGGCGCGAACAATATGCCGGACTTTTGGAACAGTTCAATGGCTTCCGGCGTCGAAGGCATGTTCGCGCCTTCGCCGACGGCGATACAGCCGTTTTGGATCAAAAGCTCGGCGCTCTTTTTGTCGATATCGTTCTGTGTGGCGCAGGGGAGCGCAATGTCGCATTTGACGGACCAGATGCCGGAGCAGCCTTCCGTGTAAGTTGCTTTCGGATGCGTTTCCGCATATTCGCTGATGCGTTTCCGCTCGACTTCTTTGAGCCGCTTGATGCAGGCCAGGTCGACGCCGTCCGGATCATAGATATATCCGTCGGAGTCGCTCATGGCCACAACCTTGCCGCCGAGCTGCGTCGCTTTTTCGGTCGCGTAGATGGCGACGTTGCCCGAACCGGAGATAACGACCGCAGAGCCCTTGAAGGACTTGCCCGCGTCCCGCAGCATCGCTTCCGTCAGATAGCACAGGCCGTAACCGGTGGCTTCCGTCCGCACAAGGCTTCCGCTGTTGGTGAGATCTTTTCCGGTCAAAACCCCTACGAATTCATTCCTTATTCGCTTGTACTGCCCGAACATATAACCGATTTCCCTGCTGCCGACGCCGATATCGCCGGCCGGCACGTCGGTGTCCGCGCCGATATGTTTGCAGAGTTCCGTCATAAAACTTTGACAGAAGCGCATCACTTCGCCGTCGGATTTTCCCTTGGGGTTAAAATCGCTGCCGCCTTTGGCGCCGCCTATCGGAAGCCCTGTGAGGGAATTTTTGAAAATCTGCTCGAACCCGAGAAATTTGATGATCCCCAGATAGACGCTTGAATGGAACCTGAGCCCGCCTTTGTACGGGCCGATCGCGCTGTTGAACTCGACCCGGTAACCGCGGTTGACCCGCACCCTTCCCGTATCGTCAACCCACGAAACCCGAAAGATGATCTGCCTCTCCGGCTCGACAAGGCGCTCGATAATGCCCAGCCGCTCTATGTCCGGGTTCCTCTCCAACACCGGCTCAAGCGATTCAAACACCTCCGTGACAGCTTGAAAAAACTCGACTTCGCCGTAATCCCTCTTTTTAACCGTTTCCATTACTCTCTTTAGATATTCACTGTGGATTGTCATTTCTACTCCTTTTTCTTTCTTCTCTTCTTGTTGTTGCCGTTTTTTATTTTCGAAATAGTATACCACAATAAAATAGAATAATCAGTAAATTCATATTTTTTCTTTTTTTCATGTCTCTGCGAAAATCTACCCGAAAAAATGCCCGAAAACCATCTCTCTGAAATGGTTTTCGGACACTCTTTGGTGCGGTTAAGAGGACTCGAACCTCCATGAGTCTCCTCACACGGACCTGAACCGTGCGCGTCTGCCAGTTCCGCCATAACCGCGCGGATATTGCGACATAAAGCCGAACCTTATTTTACCGCAGTTGAACGCGTTTTGTAAAGGTTACGGCGAAAAAAATCCCATAATCCGCCCGCTGAAATTTTTTTTAAGCAGAACGGCCGAAGAATGAAAAATAAGTGCCAGTCTTCAGAAATTCCGGAAATTCCGGACTTGATAGCACAAATTGACGGTTATGTATGCCCATACATGGATTTTTACGGTTATTCCATCAAATCAGGTCGATAAAAGGCAAAAAAACGGCGAAATCTGGTCCGAAAACATACATAACCGTCAATTTGTACTATGAAACGCCATAATTCCTGTACCGGCCTCCGGCGCCGGTCTGCACGGAAATCAAACCTGTTGTACAATAACGCTATGGAAAAAGCAGATAGAACATTGCGTATTTTGATTACGGCGGGCGGGACGTCCGAAAAAATCGACGAGGTGCGGCGGATTACAAATTCCGGAACAGGGCGCCTCGGGGCGCTGATCGCGGAGACATTCGCGGCGTCGGATAGGGGGACGCAGATCGACTTTCTGTGTTCGGCGGATGCTGTGCGCCCCAAAACGCATACTGCGCGTGTGACGGTCGCGGGCGACGTGTCGGCGCTGAAAGCGGAGGCGGAACGTCTGGCTGCGGAGACGCCGTATGACATTATCATTCACAGCATGGCGGTAGGGGATTATCGTGTGCGCGCGGTGACCGACGCGGCGCTGCTCGGCAGCGAGGTGCTCGAGCGGCTGTCCTTCATTGCGTGCGGGGATTCGTCCTCGCCGGAGGAAGCGGTGGCGGACGCGATCCTGTCCCCGCCGCAGATCAAAGACGCCAAAATTTCCTCGGACAAGGAAAATCTGATCGTGGTGCTCGAGAAAGCGCCGAAGATCATCGCGCTGCTGCGCGGGCTTGCGCCGAAAGCGGTGATCATCGGTTTCAAACTGCTTGCGGACGCGGACGCGGAGGAGCTTCTGCGCGCCGGGCACGCGCTGCTTGTGAAGAACGGCTGCGACTTTGTGTTCGCGAACGATATGAACACGGTGCGCTCGGACCGGCATGAAGGGATTCTGATCGCGCCGGACCGGACGGCGGAACGCGCCGCAGGGAAAGGCGCCATCGCCGACCTGATTGTGCGCCGCGCGCTCGCGCGCCTTGCGGAGAAGCAAGCGGCGGGAGAAGGAGAAAAGGAGAGACTGTAATGGCGAGAATTTTGCTTGGCGTATCGGGCGGCATCGCCGCGTACAAGGCCTGCGATATCGCGAGCCGGCTCACGCGCGCGGGCCACACGGTGGATGTCGTAATGACGAAGAACGCGGGCGAGTTTGTGACGCCGCTGACGTTTCAGACGCTGACGAAAAACCGGGTTTATACGGACATGTTTGCGCCGTCCTGTGATTTCAGCGTGGAGCATATCGCGCTCGCGAAGCGCGCGGACGCCGTCGTGCTTGCGCCGGCGACCGCAAACCTCATCGGGAAACTTGCCTGCGGGATCGCGGACGATCTGCTGACCACCGTGCTTTTGGCGGCGTGGCGAAAGCCCATACTGCTTTGCCCCGCGATGAATACGGCGATGTACGAAAATCCGGCCGTACAGGAAAACCTTGAGAAACTGCGCGCACGCGGGATCCGCGCCATCACCCCCGAAGAGGGGCCGCTTGCCTGCGGCGATGAAGGGACAGGGCGCCTTGCCGATCCGGCTGCGATCTGCGCGGCGGCGGAGGAGATGATAATGGAAAGAACGGAAGGGAAAGCCCTATGAACACATTTAACGTAGCGGAAACGTACGAAAGCAATGTTTTCAATGACAAGGTGATGAAGGAGCGGCTTCCGCGGGACGTTTACGAATCCCTGGCGGGTTCGATCCGCAGAAAATCGGCGATTGACCCATCCATCGCGGGCGTGGTTGCGAACACGATGATGGAGTGGGCGCTCGAAAAAGGCGCGACACACTACACGCATTGGTTTCAGCCGATGACGGGCCATACGGCGGAGAAGCACGAGGCGTTTGTCAATTTCAGGGGGGACCGCGAATTGGTGCTTGAATTTTCCGGCAAGGAGCTTGTGCGGGGCGAGCCGGACGCGTCGAGCTTCCCCACGGGCGGCGTGCGCGAGACCTATGAGGCCAGAGGCTACACGGCGTGGGATCCGACGTCGCCGGCTTTTGTAAAGGGGACCGTACTCTATATCCCGACCGCGTTTTGCAGCTACGGCGGCGAGGCGCTCGACAAAAAAACCCCTCTGCTGCGTTCGCTGCAGGCGCTCGACAAACAAGGCAGACGCATTCTGAAACTGTTCGGCGAACCGGAGGATACGGTGATTGCCATAGATTGCGGCGCCGAGCAGGAGTATTTCCTGATCGACGAATCCGTCTATAACGCGCGCCCCGACCTGATCTATTCTGGACGCACGCTGTTCGGGAGCGCGCCGCCGAAAGGGCAGGACTTGGACGACCATTATTTCGGCGTGATCAAGCCGCGCGTACTGGAGTTTATGCAGGATCTGGATGAGACGCTCTGGTCGCTCGGCATCGCGAGCAAGACGCGGCACAACGAGGTCGCGCCCGCGCAGCACGAGCTCGCGCCGATCTATGAGCCGGCAAACCGCGCATCCGACCACAACCAGCTCATTATGGAAACGCTGAAAAGCATCGCGCCGCGCCACGGGCTTGTCTGCCTGACGAACGAAAAGCCTTTCGCCGGCGTGAACGGCAGCGGCAAACACTGCAACTGGTCCCTCAGTACGACCTCAGGCGAAAACCTGCTTGATCCCGGGAAGACGCCGTCGCACAATACGCGGTTCCTGCTCTTTCTGACGGCTGTCATAAAAGCGGTGGATCTGCATCAGGATCTGCTTCGGCTTTCGGTTGCGACCGCCCAGAACGACCATCGGCTCGGCGAGTCGGAGGCGCCGCCGGCCATCGTGTCGATCTTTCTCGGCGAAGAGCTCACGGAAGTGCTCGAATCAATCAAGGCCGGCGTAGACCGGAAATCGAAAGAGCGCGTGTCGATGGACATCGGCGTTGTGATACTCCCCCAATTCCTGAAAGATACAACCGACCGCAACCGCACATCGCCGTTCGCGTTTACGGGCAATAAATTTGAGTTTCGTATGGTCGGCTCTTCGCTCTCGATCTCGGGCCCGCTCTTTGTCCTGAATACGATCGTGGCGGATGTCCTGATGGAATTCGCCGACCGCCTCGAAAAAGCCGCGGATTTTCATGCGGAGACTGCAGCCATCGTCCGGGAGACGATCCTTGCGCATGAGCGCATCATCTTCAACGGCAATAATTATTCGGACGAATGGATCAAAGAGGCGGAACGCCGCGGGCTTCTCAATCTGCGAAAGACGCCGGAAGCGCTGGCTTATCTCACGAAACCCGAAAACATTGCCCTTTTTGCGCGCCACGAAGTGCTGTCGCCGATGGAAGTCGAATCGCGTACGGAGGTGCTGCTTGAAGACTACGTAAAGACCCTCCGTATCGAGGCTTTGTCAATGCTGGAAATCGCAAAGCGCAATATCGTGCCCGCCGTGCTCAAATGCGAGGAGGATGTCGCGAGGACCCGGCTCTCAAAGACGGCGGTCTCGGACACACTGGGGCACAGGCTGGAAGACGCCCTGCTCGGAAAGCTCGCGGAGCTTGCCGACGCGCTCACCGAAAGGATTGACGCGCTTGAGACGGCGTTTGAGAACGCTCCGGAGGGCGGGGGGACCATGGAGCTCGCCTGCTATTTCGGGGACGAAGCCATCGCCGCGATGACGGCGCTGAGGGAAACCGTGGACGCGCTCGAACTGATCGTGGACGCACGTTTTTGGCCGCTTCCGAGCTACGGGGAAATTCTGTACAGCGTGAAATAGCAGGCCCCTATCCCTGCGCGGGCGTTTGGGAAGCGCCCGTATCGGCGGTGTCTTGCGCCGCGTCAATCGCAACAAAACCGGAGCTTTCCAGGCGGAGGAGATGAGGCAGGACCACTTTTTCCCCGTTTTCGATACGGTAGGTGGTGAGCGCTCCCTGGATCTCGTCCGTATTGTACAGCCAGGCGGCGAGGCGTTCCCGCTCCTCCGGAAGCTTTTGGGGGCCGCCCGTCAACCCGAGCGTTTCGATTGCCTGTTTGACCAGAAAAACCGCGTCGACATAATCGGCCGCTATCGGCAGGTCCGCGTCATCGACATGGCCTTTTGCCGCTTGCCCAAATACGTCCCAGTTTATAAGCTCTTCCGGCGATGTGAGACTGTAGGCGTAGACGCCTTCCAGGTTGTTGACCGCCGATTCCGTCCCGGCGTCGGGCGCGGTGGCGAGCAGATCCGACAATCCCTGCACACAGTCCGGCCCTCCGAGGATGGAGGACGCCGGAACGCCTGCGGCGCGAAGCGCGCCCGCGAAAAACAGGAAATCCTCCGCATTCACATCCAAATAATACGCATCCGCCCCCGTAGCCATGGCTGTGCTTACGGCGCCGGTCTGTCTGTCCGCGTCCTGGTCGACGCCGACGGAACCCGCAAGCGAGACGCTCGACCCCTTGATGCCCAAAAGGGCTTTTACACGCTCTTCGCGGCTGACGCTCGCGGGCAATGTCGTATCATAAAAAACATAGAGCTTTGAGATGGCCGGCGTGGCTGTCACCCAAAGGCGCAGCGCGCCTTCGGCGTCCCGTCCCGGATCCGCCGTACAGGAGATCAGATATGGCGCAAACGGCGTACGCAGCCCGGGGGCATTTGCCGAGCTGATATGGGGCAGTTTCGCGGTCGCCGCGGCCTTATGCACTGTCTCAAAATTCTCGCTGCCGGTCGGCCCGAACGCGACCAGCGCATCCTTGGTAACCGCCGTCATTTCCGTAAGGGCTTTGTCGGGGTTTCCTGAAGTATCATGCAGGACGCTGCTTGCCGGGATTCCCCGTATGCCTCCGGTTGCGTTCACGCGCTGGATACCGTAGTCAAATCCCCAGGCGGCGGCCAAATCCTCCCTGGAATCATTGCCTGTGATGGCGGTGAGGATCGGAAACGGCCATTGCGTGACAGAAGGGGGCGGCAGCAATGCCTGGGAACCGCTGCCGCCTTTATCCCCGTTTGACCCGGCGCCGGGGCCCGGCGGTGGAATGGGCGACGTATTTTGCTGTGAAAAAAATCCCTGAAAATACAAGGCTGTCGGAAGCAAAACGATACAGACCGCCAGCGCAATCGCGAGGATGGCCATGCTTCGCCGGGAAAATTTCTTTTGAGAGGGCTTTGTCTGGCGGTATTGAGGCCGCTTGGGATTAGACTCGACTACGCCTCGCTGTTTCATGAAAGAATAAAAAGAACTGCGTGGAACCTGTGTCTACGATACCGGCAGGTAGACGTCGGCGGAATACGTACCCAGTTGCATTGCTTCTTCATACGTGGGGACGAAAACGTCGAGATGATTGCCGTTTACGGCGCCGCCGCTGTCTTCAACGACCTGTTTGACTACTGTGTTGCCTTGCTTGATATAGAGGACAGTATGCGGCGGAAAGACTTTCCAGTCCGAGGCGCACATACCGACCTGAGCGTGTTTTCCGGTCGCCGTTATGCCGAGCCCGTTCATGCCTTCCCCATATGGACAGTAGTGTGTAATCTTGAAAGTTCCGACCAATTGCAATTCGTCGCCGTCCGGGCCGATGGTCAGGTTTTTTTGGTCCGCGGAAGCCGAGTCGATAGCAACCGGCGTCGCGTCATAGGTGATAGGCGGCGCCGCAGGCTTGTCCATGGACTGGAATGTCTGGCGCGTGATTTCGACGCCGCCGACCGTTTTCGTCTGAACATTTCCGTTTTCGACAGCGGAGGCGGCGACGCTCGCCGGCAGAACAGCCGCGAAAAGCATCCCGACCGAAATAACGCTGACCACGGCGGCTACTATGCCGTAGCGCTTGAAATAGTCTGTCCAAAAAGATTTTTGCATGATCATTTTTATAACCATAAGTAACATTATGGTAACATAATTATGACAATGTCAACCCATTTCTGTAAACTTTTTGTTATATTTCGGAAATAATTCACAGAAACTTGACAAACCCTGCTATACTGTTTACTTGAAATAAAAATTATTTCGTCGAAAGAGAGGTGAAAGCTATGACTTTGAGGGAAGCGCTCCCGCAGATCAAGACCGCACTGCCGGGACCAAAGGCGGAAGAGATGTTGAAACGGCGCGCGCAGATTATGCCCGGCGCAATCAAGTCGATTTATCCGATCGTGATCGAGCGCGGCGAAGGCGCGATGATCGAGGACGCGGACGGGAATATATTCTTGGATTGGGTCGGCGGCGTCGGCGTGATGAATATCGGCTATTCGCAGCCGGAGCTCGTCGAAGCGGTGCGCGAGCAGGCGGGGAAATTCTTTCATTCGATGATGAATATTACGACCAACCCCCGTTATATCGAATATGCGGAGGCGATCGCGAAAGTCAGCCCGGTGCGGGCGGACGCGAAAAAGGTGATGTTTGCGAACAGCGGCGCCGAGGCGGACGAGAACGCGGTGAAGATCGCGCGCAGCGCGACCGGGCGGCCGAATATTATTGTATTTTCGGGCGCGTTTCACGGGCGCACGATGCTGACGATGACGATGACGGCGAAAAAGGCGTATGCGATCGGAATGGGCCCTTTCCCGGACGGCGTTTACCGTGCGGAGTTTCCGTATCTGTACCGGGCTCCGGGCGGAATGACGGAAGACGAGGCGGTTTCATTCTATATTCAGAACATTGAAGAGGTGTTTGAAAACGCGTCGCCGCCGCAGTATGTCGCGGCGATCGTCTTCGAGCCGGTGCAGGGCGAGGGCGGCTTTGTGCCGGCGCCTTTCGCTTGGGTCAAAGCCGTTCGCGAAATCTGCGACAAATACGGCATCCTGATGGTGGCGGACGAGGTGCAGACAGGATTTTCACGCACCGGCCGCCTGTTCGCGTCGGAATATTATAAAGAAGACGGGTATGCGCCGGATATCATGACGTTTGCGAAATCGGTTGCGGGCGGCGTCCCGCTTTCCGGCGTGGTGGCGCCTGCGGAGATTATGGACAAAGTGACGCCGGGGACGATCGGCGGCACCTATAACGGAAACCCGCTGGCCTGCGCAGCGGCGCTCGCGGTGCTGAAAAAGATGCAGGACGAGGACTATCCGGCCAAAGCGCGCCATATTGCGGATACCTGTATGAAGCGATTCGGCGAATGGCAGGATAAATACCCTGTCATCGGCGACGTTCGAGGGCTCGGCGCCATGATGGGCGTTGAATTTATCCGTGCGGAAGACGGCGCGGCGGCAAAGACGCCGAATGCGGAACTCGTAGGGAAGATCGTGGCGTCCGCGTGGAAGCGCGGCCTCATCCTCGAAAGCGCGGGTACCTACGGCAATGTGATCCGGTTCCTCTGTCCGCTCTGCGTGACGGACGCGCAGATCGAAGCCGGGCTCTCTATCTACGAAGAGGCGATCAAGGAAAATCTGTAACTTTTGAAAGAATTCCTGAAGCGCAAGGATATCGAGGTATCGGTCCAACGGTACGCGATCGACACCCTGTCGGCGATGACAGTGGGGCTGTTCGCGTCGCTGGTGATCGGCCTCATCATTCAGACGATCGGGCAGCAGGCGGCTTTGTGGGCCGGGGAAAGCGCGGTCACGGTATTTTTGGTCACAGTCGGCGCGTTCGCGATGCAACTGACCGGCCCCGCCATCGGCGTCGCGGTGGCGCACGCCCTGAAAGCGCCGCCGCTGGCTATGTGCGCCTGCGCGGCGGTAGGCTGGATGGCCTATGAGCCTTTTATGGAAGGGATGAAGGGCGGCGGCCCCGCGGGCGCTCTGGTCTGCGCCATCGTCGCCGCGGAATGCGGCAAAATGGTTTCCAAGGAGACGAAGATCGATATCCTCGTGACGCCGATTGTCACCATTGCCGTCGGCGGGCTCGTGGCAAAATTCGTGGGGCCTGCCGTCGGGGCGCTGATGACGACGCTCGGGCAGGCGGTCATGCACGCGACGGAACTCCAGCCTTTCTGGATGGGGATTATCATTTCCATGATCGTCGGGTTTGTGCTTGTCGCGCCGCTTTCGAGCGCGGCGCTCTGCATCATGCTCGGCCTCTCGGGCCTTGCGGCGGGCGCGGCGACGGTCGGCTGCTGCACGCAGATGATCGGCTTCGCGGTCATCAGTTTCCGGGCGAACGGGATCGGCGGATTGTTTGCACAGGGCATCGGCACGGCGAAACTCCAGATGCCGAACGTAGTCCGGAACCCCTGGATTATCGCGCCGACGTTGCTGACTTCGGCGGTGCTCGGCCCGGTCGCGACGACCGTCTTCCATATGGAGAATATCGCGGCGGGCGCGGGCATGGGGACCAGCGGCCTTGTGGGCCAGATCGGCACCTTCACGGCGATGGGCTTCACGACCGATACGCTGTGGAAGGTCCTTGTCCTGCATTTCGGCCTGACGGCGGCGCTTGCCTACGTGTTTTATCTGTTCTTCCGGCGGATCGGGAAAATCCACGACGCCGATCTGAAGCTGGAATTGTAAATAAACAAAATCCACAGCAAGATTTTCTCTGCGATTCATTACGGGAACGCGGATCTTTTTTATTCGAATTGCTGAGGAAACACTGATTAAATCGCGGGCAAGAAGCCGGGCGGATGCCCATCGGCAGGGTGTTTCTTCCACCGGCGAGGCGATCGTCTGCGATCTGTCGGTGTTTTTGGATGAAAACGCGACGCCTTCCTTGTCTTTCGGCAGGGCTGGCGGAACAAAGCAGGCTTGCCAGCAAATCACAGATGAAATGCTAAAAAATCACGGTTGAGGGTTGATATTTTTGGAGCAAGAACATAAAAACACCTAATAACAATGAAACTCCATACCAATAAGCATTATTGGGCAACGAAAGCAACCCTCAATCGAAAAAAAATAGCAAAAATAGGCTCTTTTTACGGCAAAGGCCTGCCAATAGCGGAATTATTTGAGCGTGACATCTTGGGCAAGAAATAGAGCTGTTTTTAGCACAAAATGGCGGTTGGGGACGAAAATATCGTCTAAAAAGCTCGATTTTAACGAAATAACACGATTATTGGCGATGGATATTCTTGACAATGCGGCGCTTTCATGTTTGAATTATATTTGCAGAAAAAGCAAGATTGAACAAGGTGTTGTAAAGGAGACAGCGATGGCTAAAGCAAAATTTGAGAGGACAAAACCTCACGTAAACATTGGGACGATCGGGCATATCGACCATGGGAAGACGACGCTGACGGCGGCGATCACGAAGACGCTGTACGACCGTTACAAT
>WRFF01000019.1 GCA_009778945.1 Clostridiales bacterium
GAGATTCTCGGAGCGTTTAAGGCCGTTGCGGCGGCTGACAGATGGTGTTCGGTACATCCGTGGGACAAATGGTTCCACGATGCCGCGACGCAAAGCGTGCGCGATGAAGGCCTGCCCATGGTGACGGAGAACGTCCGGCCCAGGTGGTACGACAACGAAGAGATGGCGGGAGCAATGTATCAGCTCTATTATCTGGCCAAGAAAGCCGGGATGAAATGGTACGCCATGCACGCTTGGATGCCGGATTCCATCGACCTGGTCAGACTCGCGAAGAAGGAAGGCGTCATCCCCGTGGTCGGAAGCTTTGAGCTCATGCCGAGCATCGATCCCGCCGAGCACCTGTATTATCCGGAAAAAGGCGAGTGGAGCAAATGGGATATCTCCCATGACGCAGTGCCGGATGAAGACTATATGTGGGCGTCCGTTATGGATGGCACGATTGACTTTATCGGCACCGACCATGCGCCGCACTCGCGGAAAGACTATGAATACCTGCTGGAGGAAAAACCTGCGGACTGGATCCCGGCTTCTCTCGGCTATCCCCTGCTTGACTGGCATGGACACCTGCTGCTGAACAAAGTCAACAAAGGGTATCTCACACTGGAAAAGCTGGTTGAAGCGACCTCGGTAAACGGAGCCAAGATATTCGGATTCTATCCGAACAAGGGATCCAATCTGCCCGGAACCGACGCCGATTTCACGATCGTGGACATGGAGAAGGAATGGGCGATTAATTCCGACCATGTTTATACGAAGAGCGGGTTGAACAGCTACCACGGGAGAAAGATCAAAGGCCAGGTGACCCATACGATCGTCCGGGGCTCCGTCGTTATGGAAAATGACGAAGTAATCGGAAAACCGGGTTTTGGGAAGTTCATTAAACCTGTGAAATAGCAAAATGAAAAACGCAATCGCCGCTTCCGGACGCGCCCGCCAACAGTCTGCCGGGCAGGAAGCGGCGATTGGCGTTTTATCGGAAAACAATGTGAAAGAATGAGGTGAGCATGGTGACAACGGAAAGCCCGGATACCCTTTTGAAAGAGCTGTTTTCTCAGCGCGCATGTTTCGGGCGCTGGCTGAAAATCGAAGCCGCTCTGGCAAAAGCACAGGCAGCGGTGGGGGTTATCCCTTCGGAAGTGGCGGATGAAATCATTCGAAAAGCGGATATAGAAAAGCTGGACTTTCAAAACTACGAAGAGATGTACGCGCAAACAGGCCATCCGATGGTCGCTTTTTTGCGGGTTATTCAGCCGCAGATCGGGGATGCCGGACAATACCTTCATATCGGCCCGACGACGCACGACATCATCGACACAGGCACGGCGCTCGCTCTCAGGGATACATATGACGTCATCTACCGCAGCCTCCGGCGAATTGAGGCAAGCCTCCTGGCTCTCACGGAAAAACACAAGGACACCGTTATGGCGGCGAGGACACACAATGTGCAGGCTGTCCCTATCACATTCGGTTTTAAAACCGCAATTATGGCGGATGAATTGCGCCGAAACATCGACCGGCTGAGCGAAAGCAAAGAGCGCGTCCTGACTCTGCAGCTTTTCGGAGCGGGCGGCATGATGGCGGCGTTCGGCCCCCATGCGCGCGAAATCCTGGATCTCGTCGCAGAGGAATTGGATTTGCATGTTCCGAATATCGCGTGGCACGCGGCACGCGATCGGCATATCGAATTCATGGGCGTGCTGACCATGATCGGAGTGGCGCTCGGCAGAATCGCACAGGAAGTCTATCTGCTTATGGCGACGGAAGTCGCGGAAGTTTATGAACCCTGGCAAACAGGCATCGTGGGGTCGTCGTGTATGCCGCACAAAATCAATCCGACCATTTCACAGACGATCATGTCTCTGGCGCGAAAGATCCGGTACGACGCGTTTCTGATTGCGGAAGTCGCCATGGTCGATCATGAATGGAACCTGGAACATTTTTTGTCCGGGCGTGAAAAACTCGAAGAGGCTTGCGTCTATATGGGAGAATTGCTTTCCCACAGCGAAAACCTGATCCAAAACATGGTCGTGAATCCGGAAAACATGATGAAGAACCTGAACGCCCTAAAAGGCTTGATGCAGTCCGAGACCGTCATGATGGCGCTCGGGGAGAAAATCGGCAAGATGAACGCGCACGAAATCGTGAACGAGGACGCGACCAAAGCGCTTCGCAGCGAATTGGGCTTCACGGAAGTCCTGGTCGCAGACGAGCGCGTGAATCCTTATTTGACGGAAAGCGAGATCGACGGGATGCTCGATCCGAGGCATCATACGGGGCTGTCCTCCGCGTTCGCGTCGGACGTCGCCGCAAGGCTGCGGGATTTGCGGGAAAAAGAACCGGAACATATCCTGTAAAATTTCAATAGACGCCGTAGGCAAGCGTCGTTTCGCGCCACGCTTCTATCAGATCATGTCTCGCGTTGTCTATCGCGAGGGAATTGCTCATAAGATAGCCGCCTCCCGGCGCGCAGGTATCGATCAATTTTTTCGTCGCTTTCACCACCTCATCCACCGTTCCGGAAATCAAAAGGGAGGTGTCCAGGTTGCCCGCGATGCAGGCGGTTTTCCCAAGTTTCTGTTTGGCCAGCGCCATGTCCACCTTCTCAAACAGATAAATGACTTTCCCCGGCGTGATGTCCGAAATGGTATCGAGCCTCGTGTCGTAGTGCCCTTCGCACAGTACGAACGGGGTGATATCCTTCGCGATCAGCGCGAGCAGCATACGCTTGAGCTGCGGCCAATAATATTTGTCGTAGTTTTCCGGCGACATAAATTCATCCAGCCCACAGTGCAGCGGCACCAGCGCGTATTGCGCGTGCATGGCTTCGGCCTGCCCTACCTTGGCCGGTATGCTGATTTCCGCCCAGCGTTCCACCGCTTCGTTCAACCGGAGAGGATTCTCGCACAGATCCATAAGGGTTGGCATCAAACCGCGGATACAATCCGCGAATTCGTCAAACGGCGACGTGGCGACCGCCGTTGCATATACAGGATAGCCCAGCTCGATAGCCCGCAGAGAAATTTTCGCCTTTTCCCTGGCGGCATTTGCGGCGGTTTCGCCGATCTTTAGGAGGTTTTCCAATGCTTCTTTCACGCCGGGCGCGGCGGCGGCCGATAAGGAAACCGGCGCCTGCGCGACAAGCGCGTATATGCTCAGGTTTTCCAAACCTTCGAACGCGCCGTATTTTTTCGGCAGTACCTTTCTGAGCAGAAAACGCGTGGGATCCTTCAGATATTCATCCCATTCGTCATCCTGCAAAAAACATTCGTCCAGATACTGATAGGGGGCGTCCAGCGGCATATCCCAATACGGGCCCGGCCAGCGAAGATTTTTTGCGCCGGCCTGTTCCATGACGTCGATCGGATAAAAGGAAGGCGCGTAAAGCAGATCCGGGTCGTATTGCTCCAGGAACCGCTCCATCGGAGGGATCATAGACGTGAGATCCTTCATCGCCTCATACATCGTCACGCCGTCGTAACGCAGCGCATAAAAAGAGCCCATATAGGGGACAAACGGCACGCGGTCCGCCTGTTCAAGACGGATAGCTTTCTTTACGCGGGCATCCCGTTCTTTGAATTGTTCTTCATATCCCGGCATCACAACCCTCCTGTTATTGAACGCTATCGGACGTGCGCGATGCCGACAATCTCGGAAATATTTGAAATCGCATTCTCCTCGCAGTATTTCTCGAGCCCGAGCACGACTTCCTCGCCGACTTTCGGATTGATATAATTCATCGCCCCGATGGCTACCGCGGACAGTCCGGCCATCATGTATTCGACGGCGTCATCCGCGCAGGCGATACCGCCGCTTGCGATCATCGGAAGGGATATTTCCTCATACAAATCCCACGTTTTCAGAATACCGATCGGTTTGACAAGCGGTCCGGAAAGCGGGGCTTTGACGTTGTAGAAATAGGGTTTTTTCTTCTTTATGTCGATTGCGATCCCCATCGGGCTTATGCTCATATGGATAGCGTCAGCGCCTTCCGCTTCGACAGCTTTTGCCACCTCGTTCATATTGGGGAAATTCGCGATGATCTTCACGATAACGGGGTACGGACTGATACGGCAAACGGCCTTCGTGAGTTCCGCCACCATACCGGGATTGCTTGAGAACGCCGCGCCGCCAGCCTTTACATTCGGGCAGCAGGCGTTAAGTTCCAGCGCGGCAATTTCATCTTTTCCGTACTTTTCGGCAATTGCGTTGATCGCATAAATATAGTCATCCACGACACTCCCGCCGACGCTTACGATACGCTGGCCCGGCCGGAGCACGCCTGCCGCCGCCGGCAACACTTTTTCCAAATACTGATCAATTCCGACGTTCATAAGGCCGATGGAGGACATCATGCCGCCGTGGACATCCAAAATGCGGGGCGGCGGGTTCCCCTTCCTCGGTTCCCTCGTGACCGTCTTCAGCGTCACGCCGCCGAGTGCGCTCAAATCCGTATGGGGGTCCAGTTCGACGGCATTGCCGCAGCAGCCCGACGCCAGCGTGACCGGGTTGCAAAG
Source organism: Clostridiales bacterium (assembly GCA_009778945.1). Taxonomy (GTDB): domain Bacteria; phylum Bacillota; class Clostridia; order Peptostreptococcales; family Anaerovoracaceae; genus WRFF01. The sequence goes on from WRFF01000019.1 coordinate 4,515, forward strand.
CTCAATTCCATTCAATTTTACTTTCAGGCGCTCACTCATCGAACAGGATCTCCTCTCCGGAAAAAATGGGGCCGTCGTTGCAGGCTTTTTTGTATGCAAAGTCTTCCCCGTCTTTGACAGGTACGATACATCCGCCGCAAATACCGAAACCACAGCCCATCGCGGCTTCCATCGACAGCCAGGTCGGCGCATGGTTTTCCGCGCCCAGGCCCGCCACAAGCTTCATCATCCCGTAGGGGCCGCAAGCATATAGCGCGGCCCCGCCTACGCCCGAAATCATTTTTTGCAGCAAGGGCCCTATTTCGGCCCTGTTTTCCGCAACCGTGACGGACAGATTTTTACCTGCCTCCAAATGCGCAATGAGCTCCGATTCGCGTTTCGGTGAAAATAGCAGGTGGACTTTCTTGTCGGTTTGCGCAAGCCTGTCCAGCAGAAAATTGATTGGGGCGAAGCCGACGCCTCCGCCGACAAGAATCAAATCTGTATCTTCCGGGCGCCAGGTGAACAAATTTCCGAATGGGCCCAGGATATCCACGCTGTCGCCGACACGCCATGCGGACATCACCTTCGTCCCCCTCCCGACAACGCGTACGAGGAGTTTTATGACCGTGCCATCCGTGCTGTAGACGCTGAAAGGCCGCCGCAGAAAAGGGTCGTACGCTTTTGATACGCCCACTTCAACAAACTGCCCGGGCGCCACGTTTAAGGCGATTTCCGCGCAATCGAAAGCGAAAATAAAATCGCGGTCATTCAGTTGCTCAATATTTGTTATGGTTGCTATCATTTTTTTCTACCCAAAATCAAAAGCGTCACGCCCAACAACGGATTTATACCGAAGATACTGATATGAAAATTATCATAGATAGAACTTGATTTCATTATCCGGGATTCATGAAATCAAAGCGTATTTTTGTGCAGAAGGCACATATGCCTATCTTTTTGACTCGCTTAAATCCTGTCCGTAATTGATGATACACTGATCATTGACAATTTGAATATCTCTGGTGTACTCGAGAATTTTCATGGAAAGATAGCAATCCTGAAAAAAATTATTGTCTGCCAGGTCCATCCCTGTGATTTCTTGAATTTTTTGAATCCTGTAATTTACCGTATTCCTGTGAACATGAAGCGAGTTTGCGGATCCAAGCTTTTTTTGCGCCATTGTGATGTACGAAAACAGCGTTTGCGTATAACAGGATTTATGTTTGATATCAAATTCCATCAACGCAATCACGGCGGGGTGACAAAAATCCCGAAGTTCATTTTTCGAATAAATTTCAAACATATGAAAAATGGCAATATCGTCATACTGAATGATTTGTTTGCCGTTATTCAATATGCATCCCAATTCCAACGCTCTGACGGCTTGGTTGTAATGCTTTTGTATTTCATCGAGATGCTTGAATTTCCTGCTGATCCCGACGATGATCGGCTTGTTCATTAAAAAGGTTTCCAAATCCGTCAGCTTCATATCCACCGAAGCCTTTTCGGCTTGTGAGACGATTACAACGATATGATTTTGATAAATAAGAACCTTGCCGTCAGCTATCATATTCTCCAATACGCTGATGGAGCTTGCCATCGTTATTCCAATTTGATCAAAATGGGACAAATCCATCACGATCACATAGATTTTATCGCTCAGATGCAACTCCAGCATATGGCTCCGCTCCTCTATCACGCTGGGGTCTTTTAATTTTCCGCTGAGCAAATCAATTAAAAAATGTTCATATAGCGTTTGTTTTGCGATGGCAAACGGCGTATCCCGCTGCAGTGTCCAAGAAATAACATTGCTTAACAAAGTGATCAGCTTCAGATGTTCCTCGGAGAATTCCCGTTCAAATTCAAGGACGAACAACTGCGCCACGATTTTATTTCCGACGCTGATATTGGAGAGCAGCCGCTTGTACTTTGCCTTGTCCCACACGCCGAGGATCGGTTCCCTGCTCTTCAGTATCCGTTCATATAAATGATCCGTTTTAAACGTTTCCACGATATCGGGAGAAACGTACTTGTTGTTTATGATGTCTATCCAAAAAGGATCGTCAATATCGTCGTTATTCGTACTTTCAATCAAACTGAAACTGGAGTCGTTTATCAGCATCGGATTGCCGATATACTCATAACCGATATTCAGGATCTCTTTCAATCCCTTCCGTTTGTCCAAGGCATCCAACAGGCGCATGGAAAAATCGGCATATCTTTCTTCCTGTGAAAAGAATTCCCTTACATTGGCTAAAAGCGTAGGGGAATCGTCTTCTGTTTCCAAAAAAATCATATTGCATTCAGTGCCTTCCGGGATCGCCGGCGGGACGGCGTTCCTGGAATAGCACAGAATATTCAATGGAACGGGATGGCTTACGAGATTTTTTATTTGGGACGCCCGCCCGATATACAAGCAATTGGAATCAAATTCATGCTTGTTTTCATCCAACGGGCCCGCGTAATAAATCGGCGCATTTATTCTGTTGGCGCAGACCAATTGTATTTTGTATTCTCTGAATTTCGAAAAAAGCTCACTAAATGTTATGGACATTTTACCCTCCCTTTGAAATTGAGAAAACCTGAAACCAAATTTATTATAGCATGCGCTCAGTCCGTTTTTTCTTAAGCGGTCTCGACAGCGCGGGCTTTTTCGAGATGCAGCATCTCCACGGCGTCGTCCCGCATTTGATATTTGAGGATCTTGCCGGCGCCGTTCATCGGGAAAGCGTCCGTGAAATGCACATAGCGCGGCGTCTTTTGTCTGGCCATATGCGTGCGCACAAACTCCTTGACATCTTCTTCCGTCATCGTCTCGCCTTCTTTCGGAATGACCCAAGCCATGATTTCCTCGCCGTACTGCTGATCCGGCACGCCAATCACCTGTGCGTCCGAAATTTTCGGATGTGTGTAGAGAAAATCCTCAATCTCCTTCGGATAGATATTTTCGCCGCCGCGGATGATCATATCCTTCATGCGCCCCGTGATACGGAAATTGCCGTTTTCGTCCATGAGCGCCAGGTCACCGGTATGCAGCCAGCCGTCAGGATCGATCGCCGCCGCAGTCGCCGCGGGCATTTTGTAGTAGCCTTTCATAATATTGTAACCGCGGGCGACAAATTCGCCGATCTCGTTTACAGCGCATTCTTCCCCCGTATCGGGATTCACAATACGGCATTCGGCGCCGGGAAGCGGGCGCCCCACGGTAGCGACACGCCATTCGATCGGATCGTCCGACCGGCTCTGCGTGAGGCCTGGGGCGGATTCCGTCTGCCCGTACACGATCGTGATCTCTGTCATATTCATGCGGTCCACCACATCCTGCATCACTTTGACCGGGCAGGGGCTTCCGGCCATAATGCCGGTGCGCATATGCGAAAAATCGGTCGTCTCAAAATCCTCATGTTCCAGCATCGCGATGAACATCGTCGGTACGCCGTGACAGGCCGTGATCTTTTCACGGGCAATGCATTCGAGCGACTGTTTCGGCGAGAAAGCAGGCATCGGCGACAGAGTGACGCCATGCGTCATCGCCGCCGTCATCGCGAGCGTCATCCCGAAACAATGGAACATCGGGACCTGCACCATAAGCCGGTCCGCTGTCGAAAAATCCATGCAGTCCCCGATGCATTTTCCGTTGTTTACGACATTGTAATGGGTTAGCATGACCCCTTTCGGAAAGCCTGTCGTCCCCGACGTGTACAGCATCGTGCAAATATCGTTTTTATCCAGGGAGTGCGCCAGCCGGTCCACTTCCGTTTGGGAAACGCTTTCGCCGCAGCGCAGCGCATCCTCCCAGGTCAGCGCGCCTGTAAGCTCCGCGCCCACGGTGATAATATTGCGCAGGAAAGGCAGCTTTTTCGCATGCAGCGGCGCGCCCTTCACCCTCGTTTCCAACTCGGGGCAGATCTCCTTGATAATGGACAGATAATCGCTGTCCTTGAAACCGTCCACCATCACAAGCGTATGCGTATCCGATTGGCGCAGCAGGTATTCCACCTCGTGGATCTTGTACGAGGTATTGACCGTCGCGAGCACTGCGCCGATCTTCGTCGTCGCCCAAAATGTGACATACCACGCCGGCACATTGGTCGCCCAGATCGCGACGTGACTGCCCCTCTTCACTCCAAGCCCCAGCAGCGTGCGCGCGAAGGCGTCCACATCGTCCCGAAACTCCGCATATGTGCGCGTATAGTCGAGCGTCGTATATCGGAACGCGTACTGTGCGGGAAATTCCTCCACCATGCGGTCGAGTACCTGCGGAAAGGTCATATCGATCAGGACGTCCTTTTCCCAGACATAACTCCCGTCGCCGCGATTGTTTTCAAACAGGCGCCGGCTCTGTCCGGCTTTCCGAAGCCGGGGCTGCATATAGTCATAGAAAAGGGGGAAGACGATACCCGCGTCTTCAAGTTCCGGCGCCCAGCGCTTCACCCATTCCAAACTGATCGTGCCGCTGAAATTGATCGACTCCAGCGCGCGCATCACCTCTTCGAACGGCAGATCGCCGTCTCCCATAAGGCGGTACCGCACCTGCCCGTTTTCCAGAACAGAATCCTTCGCGTGGACATATCGGATGTATGCGCCGAGGTTTTGCACGGTCGTCTCCGGCGATTCCCCGCCGAAGCGGATCGTGTGGTGATAATCCCAGAGCGCGCCCACGAAATCGCTGCCCGCTTCTGTCAGCACGCGCGCGAGCCGCGACGAATCACTGTACACGCCGTTCGTTTCGAGCAGGATTGTCACGCCCGTCTCTTCCGCAAGCGGCACGAGCGTCCGCAGCGCCTGAATGACAAGATCGTCGTCCACTTCGCCTTCCGGCGCAATGCTGCGGTCGCCGAGCGCACGCACAAACGGCGCGCCGACCCTTGCAGCAAGCCGGATATACTCCTTGGTGATCTCGCAGCCATCCTCCGCAAAACCCGCGTCCTTCAACACATAGCCGGACGACAGACAACTGATCTCCACGCGCAGGGATTTCAGCTTTTCAATCGTCTGCCCGATCACATCGTCCGCAAAGGGACGCTCTTTTTCGAAAACGATTTCATTTCCGATACCGCGGATCTCGATCCCATCGAACCCCAGGTCTTTGGCCATCGAATAGACATCGTCCCACCCGAAATCCGGGCAGCCCAAAGTTGAAAACGCTAATTTCACAATTTGCCCTCCTCCATCGCCAGATATGCCTTATATTTCTCCTCCGCGTCCCGCTCCGCCTGTGCAAACAGCTTTTTCGCGTTCTCCGGGAAGCTTTTCTTCAGCGAAGCGTAGCGCACTTCGCCGTCCAAAAATTCCCCGTATGGCTGCGTCGGCGCCTTGGAATCGAGCCGAAACGGTTTTTCTTCACGCGGGTCATAGCGATACAGGTGCCAATAACCCGCTTCGACCGCCCGCTTCATCTCCTCCATCGTCTTGTCCATGCCGAGTTTGATCCCGTGCGCGATGCAGGGCGCGTACGCGATTACGAGCGAGGGCCCCGGGTAGGAGTCGGCTTCGAGCAGCGTCCTGACAAGCTGCGCCGGGTCCGCGCCCATCGCCACCTGCGCCACATAGACGTCGCCGTACGTCATCATCTGCCGGCCAAGGTCTTTTTTCTTCGTTTTCTTTCCGGAAGCCTGGAATTTGACGGAAGCGCCGCGCGGCGTGGCCTTCGAGCTTTGCGCGCCTGTATTGGAGTAGACCTCCGTGTCCACAACGAGCACATTCACGTCCTCTCCCATCGAAAAGACATGGTCAAGGCCGCCGTACCCTATATCATAAGCCCATCCGTCGCCGCCGTACATCCAGACCGACTTTTTCGCAAGCTGGTCGCGGCGGCTGAGCAGCGTTTCTTTCAGCTCCCCTGCACGGCCTTTCAGGCTGGCCGCCTCAAGCTCGGAGACCAGCGCGTCGGAAGCGGCGCGCGACGCCAGCGTATCGAGGAAGGCGGAAAGCCACGCGCCGAGCGCGGCAATCAGTGTTTTTGCGGATTCCCCGCCGGATGCCGCCTCAAGCAGCGCGCGCAGTTCCTCCGCCTGCTCCCGCAGCGCGGCGCGCGCATGCTTCACGGAAAGCCCCATACCGAGGCTGAACTCCGCGTTATTTTCAAACAGCGAATTGGACCAGGCCGGACCGCGCCCTTCGCGGTTCACCGTATAGGGGATCGTCGGCATCGACGCGCCCCAGGCCTGTGTACAGCCCGTCGCGTTCGCCCAGTACATACGGTCGCCGAAGAGCTGCGTAAGCAGCTTTGCATACGGCGTCTCCCCGCAGCCCGCGCATGCGCCCGAGAACTCAAGCAGCGGCGGTTTGAACTGTGTCCCTTTCACGGTCGTGATCGGGAAGAGCCCTTCCTTCTCCGAAACCGTCTGCGCGAAATCCCATTTTTCGCGATCGAAATCCCCGTCTGCGACAAAGCGCATCTCCAGCGCCTTTTCCTTGGAAGGACAGACGTCCGCGCAGCACCCGCAGCCCGAACAGTCAAGCGTGCTGACGCAGAGCGCGTAGGCGTACGCTTTCGCGGCGCCCTTTCCCGGCGCTGTTTTCAGATCCGCCGGCGCGCGCTTCTGTTCCGCCTCATCCAGCAGATAGGGGCGGATTACCGCATGCGGGCAGACAAAGGCGCAGAGGTTGCACTGCAGGCAGCGTTCCGGATCCCAAGCCGGCAGGCGCGTCGCGATGCCGCGCTTCTCATAGGCGGATGTCCCCATCGGCATCGTGCCGTCTTCCAGCCCAATGAAGGCCGAAACCGGCAGATCGTCACCCTTCTGCGCATTGATAGGCCGCAGGATATTCCGGATAAAATCCGGTTCCGGCTCCGCAGCGCGTACGCTGTCCGGAGCCTTTTCCGCATCCCCGGCTTTCGCCCACGCTTCCGGCACGGATACGGAGACCAGGTTATCCGCGCCCGCGTCGAGCGCGGCGAGATTCATCTCCACAACCTTGCTCCCCAGACGCCCGTAGGTCTTTCGCACCGCGTCCTTCATATAGCCGAGCGCGTCCTCATAGGGGATGATCTTCGCCAGCTTGAAAAAGGCCGCCTGCAGCACGGAATTCGTGCGGGTTTTCAGCCCGAGACCGGCGGCGATCCTGTTGGCGTCGATGATATAAAATTTGATTCCGTTCACAGCGAGATAGCGTTTGATCTCCGCCGGAAGTTTCTCTCCGAGTTCGTCCGCCGGCCAGGGGCAGTTCAGCAGAAAAGTCCCGCCGGGCTTCAGTTCCGAGACAATCTCATATTTCCCGAGATACGAGGGATGGTGGCAGGCGACAAAATCCGCCGTTTTGATCAGATGGGTCGCGCGGATCGGATTCGTCCCGAAGCGCAGATGGGATTTGGTGACGCCGAAGGATTTCTTCGTGTCGTATTCGAAATACGCCTGCGTGTAAAGCGGCGTATTGTCCGCGATGATCTTGATGGAATTTTTATTTGCGCCCACGGTCCCGTCCGAACCGAGGCCCCAGAATTTGCAGCTGACCGTCCCTTCCGGATCCGTAGCGAGACGGGGCCCGAGCGGCAGGGACAGCCCTGTTACATCGTCTTCGATGCCGACCGTAAACCTGTTTTTCGGCGCCTCCGCGGCCAGATTGTCAAAGACCGCCTTGATCTGTTCCGGGCCGACATCCTTTGACGACAAGCCATAGCGCCCGCCGACCACCAGGGGCCGCTCGCCCCGGTCATACCAGACCGCGCGCACGTCTTCGTACAGAGGCTCGCCCACCGCGCCCGGTTCCTTCAGGCGGTCGAGCGCCGCAATGCGTTTTGCGGTCTTCGGAAGCGCCGCGAGAAAATGTTCCGCCGAAAAAGGCCGGTAGAGATGCACCTGCACCAAACCGGACTTCGCGCCGCGCGCATTCATCCAGTCGATCGCGTCCTTTGCGGTTCCGGCCGCCGAACCCATGCAGACGAGGACGTTCTCCGCATCTTCCGCGCCGTAATAATCAAACAGATGGTAGGGCCGCCCCGTAATTTTCGCCATCCCATCCATGGCCTCCTGCACGATCCCCGGCAGCGCGTCGTAGAAGCGGTTGTTCGCCTCGCGGACCTGGAAATAAATATCAGGGTTTTGAACGGTGTTACGCAGCGTCGGATGGTCCGGGTTCAGGGCCTCATCGCGGAAAGCCTTCAGCGCTTCATAATCAAACAGGCCCGCAGCCGCCGCATAATCGGGCAGCGAAATCTTCTGGATTTCGTGCGACGTTCGGAACCCGTCGAAGAAATGCAGGAATGGGATCCGCGCCTTGATCGCGGAGAGATGCGCTACCATACCGAGATCCGCCACCTCCTGCACGCAGCCCGAAGAGAGCAGCGCGAATCCGGTCGCACGGCAGGCCATCACATCCGAATGGTCGCCAAAGATGCTCATTGCGTGCGTCCCCACCGTGCGCGAGGCCACATGCAGCACGCCCGGCTGTTTCGTCCCCGCAATCCGGTACAGCACCGGGATCATCAGCATCAGCCCCTGCGAAGAGGTGAACGACGTCGCGAGCGACCCGGCCTCCAGCGCGCCGTGAATCGCGCCCGCGGCGCCCGCCTCGGACTGCATCTCCACAAGGTCCACGGGCCGCCCGAAGATATTCAGCTTCCCGTTCGCCGCCCATTCGTCTGTTATTTCCGCCATCGGCGAGGACGGCGTGATCGGATAGATCGCGGCGATCTCCGTAAACGCGTAGGCCGCGTAAGCCGCCGCTTCGTTTCCGTCTACCGCCGCCTTCTGTTCTGCTTGTGTCATACTTTCATTCTTTCTTTTTCATGCACTAAATCAGCAACCTTTTCCAAAATCGATATTTCCTCCTGCTGACCGCGTTAAAACAATAATAGATAAAGTATATAGCACGAGTGAGAAAATGCAAGCCGCATCCGCCCTCTCCCATGAGCAAAGTGAATAGCGCCACCCGGCTTTCAGTACCTCAACCCTTTGATGAAATCATCTTTTATTTTAACGTGATTTCCTGAAACGCCGGCGAGGTGGCCACGCTGCCCTGCAGCGCGAAAACGGCGACCGTGTAAGTCTTTCCGGGCTCCAATCCCTGCGTAATCGTCATATTCGGGGAGGCCGTGTCTCCCTGGTAAACGGCGTCCGGCGGCGTTTGGTTATTTTGCAGCATGGTCTGCAGGTCCGCGAAGCTGATTTGGATGACAGCGACGCGGTAACCGTCCGCTCCGGGAAGCGTATCCCAAGTTGCGACGATCGCGGGGCCGTCCGTCTCGTTCAGGGCAAGATTTTGCGGCTGTTTCGTACCCCATAAAAGCTGCTGCGCCGCATCCGAAGTGGCGTCCGCCGCCTCAAACTGCATTCCGTAGACCAGATCGGTCACCCGGAATACATCCGCCGAATAGGTGTCAAACACCTGTATCGTAAACGGCGCCGACTGGCCGGACGAATCCTGATTGAAAGTGACGAACAAGGTGTAGACAGGGCCCGTCGTAGATTCCGTGATATAGTTTGACGTCCCGTCATCCAATTTTTGCAGCGTCCCTTTGTACAGCTCGTATGTCCCGGTGATCAGCGAACCGCCGACGCCCCTTTCGTCCCAGATATAGGAACCGTTTTCTGCGATAGCCAGCGTACCGCCGGAAGTCATAATATAATTGCCTGCGACCGGATTCCCCTTGAGCGGCATTTCGTGGCCGCCCAGGGCGGTCTTCAGCGCTTCCGGCGTCATATCGGCGCCGGTACCGGAGCTGCCGCCCGCACCGATATCGGGGACGTCGGCGCTGCCGCCCTGCGCCGGCTTGTCCTGCGACGATCCGCCGTTTGCGGGAGGCTGGGACGGCGCGGGCGCCCTCGCCTGTGTGAACCCGATCACCAGCGCCGCCGCGACGGCGATGCACACAACCGCGATTATGATTTTTACTTTTTTAGTCATCGGTGCTCCTCAATATCCTAACCCTTTTATAAAACCATCCATTTTTTTGGCGTTGTCGGGACTGCACTCGGCATAAACAACGGTGGTTCCGATATAGGCCACATAATAGTGCATGGCATCCGCCGTTGCGGAATATTTGCCGTATTTGCCTGTAACATCTACCGCCGCGCTGTCCGTATTTTCCCCGCTCGATTGTATGAGCGCCCGATGGCCGTCATAGAACGCCGCCGCATGCGCCGCCGAATCGATTTCCAGAAATTCCACATGGATTTTCCCGTCATCGACTGCAACCGCCTTTTTCACCACGCTTCCGGAATCCCCTATATATTGATTCGTGATGTCGGTGGTTTTGTACCCCGCCGTTTTCGCCGCAGCCTCAAATTTACTTACGGTAATGGGCTCTTTCGAAGCGCATCCCGCAAGCAGGACGGCCACTGCCATAATCAGCAGCGCCGCAAAAAACGCTGTTCTCCGATTCCTTTCCCTGTTGTCCTTCATTGTTTCTCGCTTTCGGTTTTATCTGTTTCCGCATCCGGGAATATTTTTATTTTAACACGATTTCTTGAAACACTCTGAATGAACATATAAAAAAAGCGGCGCACGATTTGCGCGCCGCCTTTTTCCCTGATTTCATATCGGCTTTTCCATCCTCTGACAAAAACTGCTCAACCGGCCCCTATGCGACTTCTTCCACAGCTTCTGCAGCTTCCGCGGTTTCTATGGCTTCTGTAGTTTCCGCGGCTTCTGCGGCGGCGGGTTCCGAGCAGGAACGCGTCTCGGGCCACTGCAGGAACTGGACGCGGTCCGCCGTCAGTTTGACCGGATAGCGTTTCACCCCTTCCGCGTCCGTATAGACGTCGCTGCGGAGACGGCCCGATACGCCGCAGAGAAAGCCTTTGCGCAGGTATTTTTCACACACTTCGCCCTGCGCGCCGAAGACCGTCACACTGATAAAATCCGTGCGGTCATCCTTACTGTGCGCGTCGTCGATTGCGAGCCGGAGATTGCAGAGCGTCGTGTCGTCCTGCAATTTGCGCACCTCCGGATCCTTTGTGAGCCTGCCGATGATGTTTACACTGTTCATTGCCGTTTCCTTTCTCCCGTGTGGGAATATATTGCTTCGACAAAGAATATCGCCGCCGAAACAATAAATGTAAATATATATTTATTATACCATATATTTACATTTATGCAATCCCTTTTCAAACCCGATTCGACCAACTTTCAAAGATTTTGCTGTAGCGGAAGCTCATCGTTGTTGAAAAATCAGTATTTCCGTTACTGAAAAAATCAGAGATGGGGTTACTGACGGTGGACACCTTACCGTAATCTTTACACCATTTTAGAAACTTCATCGATGTTGGAGTCACGCCAGCCGCGAAAAGAGCAGATTTGCCAGCAAATCACAGATGAAATGCTAAAA
>WRFF01000020.1 GCA_009778945.1 Clostridiales bacterium
AAGCGGATCAAAGCGGAAAGCAAACCGCTCCCTCACAGGTGTTCCGGCGCCTGAACACACTGTTTCCCGAACTCCCTGTCGAGAAAGCGGCTGCGCACGCACGGGAAAGCTCCGCTCCGCCGCGCACTTACACGCTTGAGCCCTCCCTTCTCGCCGCTTTGACAGACAGCATACCTTTCACACTTACGCTTTCCCCTTCGGCGCTGGAGAAGTACAGCCGCTGCCCGTTCTCATGGCTGATGGAACGCGGGGTGCGGCTTGGCGAACGGCGCATTTTCGGCGCAGACGGACGCAGCATGGGAGAGCTTTATCACGAAGCGCTCCTGCGCTTTGAGCGCGGAATGAGCGCGGACGGCCTGCCGCCTTCGGATCCGAAGAGCCGGTGGCAGTCGGCGGATGAAGCCGAAATTGCGGCGCTTGCCTCGCTCGCCATGTCCGAACTGCGCCGCACCTACGACGAAGGCCTGTTTGAAGCGGGCCCGGCGGAACGCTACCGCGGAGACCGCATGGAACGCGCGCTGACAGGCATCTGTGTCGCGCTCGCGAGGCAAGTGCGGGAAACAAAACCAGCCGAAATGCGTTTTGAGGAAACTTTCCGGGATGTTCCGGCCGCGCGCGCAGGCGGCACGGAACTGCGCGTCAGCGGGCGCATCGACCGCTACGACATCCTCGCGGACGGCAGCGCGTATGTCACCGATTATAAATCCGGCGCCGACCGTTTTCGTTTCGATGAGATTGAAAACGGATGGCGGCTGCAGTTGATGCTTTATCTCGCGGCGGTCTCGGAACGCCATGCGCCTGCGGGCGCCGCCTACTTCCGCCTGTTTGAACCGCAAGTCGATCTGTCGGGGCCAAACGCGCCGGACACGGAAGAGCAGATTCGCGAAGCGCTCCTCAGGCAGTACGGCGCCGACGGGTTTGTCATCGAAAAGAAAACGGGAGGAGACGCAAACACGGACAAAAACCCCGGAGGGCCGGAAGGGCAGCCGGGCGGCAGGAACCGGACGAAGACAGGCGAATACCGCGTCACCCCCGAGGCATACGAAGCGCTCCGGGCGGACGCCGAAGCCGTCCTCACAAAGATCGCGGCGGATCTCGCGTCGGGCGATGTCGCTGCGCGCCCGAAGGAGAGCGCCTCCCCCGGCGTGGAAACGGCCTGTACCTGGTGCCGCTTCCGCAGCGTCTGCGGGCATGACCCCGACGGCCCGATTTATTCCCAAAATGAATAATTCATACCGGCTTAGTTGCAATGCCCCCGCACGCAAGATATAATGCTATTGCTTTAACCGTTTTAACCGCTAATTATTGTTGGAAAAACAATCACTGAAGATGGCCGAAGGCCGGAGGAATGACATGGTATTCGATAAAATCAAAGCGATCATCGCAGACAAGATTCAGGTGGAAGAGGATAAGATCACCCCTGAAACCAGCTTGATGAAAGACCTCGAAGCGGACTCGCTTGATGCGGTCGAGATCATCATGGGGATCGAAGAGGAATTTGCGATCGAAATCCCGGACGAGGCGGCGGAAGGTTTTGAAAACGTCGGCGATATTGTGAAATACGTGGAGTCGAAAGTCGGCTGACAATCGCGGCGTTCACAAAAAGAACAAACAAAGACCCGGCGCCAAACGACAGCCGGGCTTTCTTGTTTTTTGTTTCGCGTTCTTTTAGACTTCCTTCGGCGAACCGGTCGGGCAGACGGACGCGCAGGCGCCGCAATCGATGCACTTTTCTTCATCGATCACATAGATATCCCCTTCGCTGATGCAGTCAACCGGGCAATCCGGCTGGCAAGCGCCGCACGCGATGCAGGAATCATCAATCCTATAGGCCATTGAAAACCTCCTTCTGGTTTAGGGAAACGCCTGTCAGCGTTTCCTTTGCACTCTGTGATAAAATAATAACATCAGTAAGGAAACATGGCTGAATCTCCGGCGCAGAACCGCGATCGTTCATCCGTGCTTCATGTGGAATTATAGCAAAGTGAAACGGATCGGGCAAGCGTTTTTTATAGAGAAATAATCGCTTTTAGTGAGGAACAATTCGGGAATAATCGATGAAAATCTACAGCCTTGTAGGGAAAAGCGGTACCGGGAAAAGCTTTCAGGCTATCGACCTGTGCCATGAACGCGGGATCGCCTGTATCATCGACGACGGCCTTTTGATCGGGCACGGCATGGTGCTTGCGGGCAAATCCGCGAAACGCCAGGATACGAGGATCGGCGCGATCCGGACGGCGCTGTTTACCGACGAAACACACCGCGAAGAGGTCATGGAAAAAATCCGTACGGAGAATCCGGATTCGCTCCTCATTGTCGGTACGAGCGAACGTATGACCGAGCAGATCGCGGACCGCCTCGGCCTCCCGCGCCCCAAAGAGCGCATCGCTATCGAAACCATCACGACGTCGGACGAACGGCGCATCGCGTCTTACCGGCGCCACGAGCTCGGCCAGCATATTATCCCGGCGCCGACCTTTGAGGTACGCCGCGATTTTTCGGGATATTTTCTGCATCCGATCAAGGTGCTGCGCGATATGCGGCGCGGCCGCGAAGACGAGACGGAACGCTCCCTGGTGCGGCCGACGTACAGTTATTTCGGAAATTTTTCGATCTCCGACCGCGCGATCCGGGATATTGTCAAAGCATCGGCGCGTTTCGTCGCCCCGGTCGATTCGATCGTGCAGATCTTCGTGCATAAACGCCCGGACGGCGTGCGCATCGATACGTCGATCATCGTGTGCGCGGGTACGCCTCTGCTCGACGCCGCGCTCGCGTTTCAGGGCCTCGTGAAAAAAAATGTCGAGGAAATGACCTCGATGAACCTGCTTGCGATCGACGTGAAGGTCGCGGACATCGTGTGGAGGGACGCGTGAGCCCGGGCGCCGTAACGGAACTCCGCTTCGAAAACGTGCGCGATTTCGATCCGGCGCAGACCTTTGAATGCGGTCAGTGCTTTCGCTTCACACGGGAGAAAAACGGCAGCTACACAGGCGTCGTCCGCGGGCATTTCGCGAACATTTCCTATAATAACGAAGAGGACCGCCTTACGGTTTTCAGCGATTATTTGCCCGGAAGCGAAGCTTTGCGCGACAAATTTTGGCGCGATTTCCTGGACCTGGACCGCGACTACGCGCAGATCAAACGAAGGCTTTCGGCGGATGGCCCCGTACTGGAAAGCGCGATTTTATCCGCGGGCGGGATCCGCATCCTGCATCAGGAGCCGTGGGAAACTTTGGTCAGTTTCGTAATCTCGCAAAACAACCATATCCCGCGCATCCGCGGCTGCGTCGACGCGCTGTGCCGTAATTTCGGGGACCGGATCGGCTCTTTTCAAGGGCGCGACCTGTACGCGTTTCCGACGATCCGCAGGCTCGCCACCCTGCCTGCGTCCGAGCTCAACATATGCAAACTCGGCTACCGCGCGCAGTATGTCGCGGAGACCGCGCGGCAGGTCGATGTGGACGGCGGCGCTTTCTTAGCTACCGGCGATACTGCCGACCCCGAAAAATTAGAAACCTATCTCCTCTCCCTCTCGGGCGTCGGCCCGAAGGTTGCGCACTGCATAATGCTCTTTGCTCTGCGGCGTTTTGAAAGTTTCCCGATCGATGTCTGGATGCGCCGCGCGATGAGCGAACTTTACGGTATCCCCGAGGAAGACGAAGCGGGGATGCACGCCTACGCCCGTGAGCATTTTGGGGATGCTGCCGGCATCGCGCAGATGTACCTGTTTCAATATATGCGTACGCGAAAATAAAACTCTCAAAATCTTATATGGAATAATATTCCATTTTATGATATACTGTGCGCATGAACGAATTACTGCCACCGAAACGAATCCTGATTGTGTTTGCGGCGGGCGCGGCGGTTTTTTGCGCCTGCCTCGCGCCATCCCCCGGTGCGCTTCTTTATTTTGCGGCGCTTTGCCTTCTTTTTCTCATTGCGTGGATTGACGCGCGTACGCAGGAAATCTACGATCTGATGAGCCTCGCGCTCGCGGTCTGCGGTGTTCTGGCAATCTTCGTAATCCCCCAGGTATCTCTCTCGGAACGGTTGGCCGGCGCGGGGATCGGAAGTTTGCCGGCGCTTGCCTTTTCGCTGCTCACCCGCGGAGGCGTCGGGCTCGGCGATGTCTTCCTGCTCGCGGCGGCCGGCCTGCTGCTCGGCTGGCGCGGCATGCTTTCCGCGCTTATCATCGGCTGTCTGCTCGGCGGCGCCTTCGCCGCTCTGCTGCTGCTTACAAAACGCAGATCCCGAAAGGACAGCGTCCCCTTCGCGCCGCCGCTCTGCATCGGCGTCGCCGCCGCCCTCTTTCTCCCTCCGTTTTTCTGAGCGGCTATTTTATCCCTTTTCTTCGAATTTAATGGAGGCGTCCCGCGGCAGCGCCAATTTGCACTCGGCTTCTATCGCCTTGGTGATCCCCGAAAGAATCGGACAAGCGCAATGCGCAGGAAAATTTTCGGAAGCGTGCGCATAAAACGGGCTCTTGCCCGGTCTGACAAGGCACACTTCATAACTGTCAAAGGTGGGACGTCAACTGCGCCTTCTTTCACCTATTGTCCACTGTCTCCAGGTACAAGCCGTGGGAAAAAAGCCGCTTCTCTGCAAACGCCTCCCACTTCGTACCTGCTCTTCCGTAATTGCAGTAAGGGTCGATCGAAATGCCGCCGCGCGGCAGGAACTTCCCCGTCACCTCGATATATCTCGGATCCGTCAACTTTATCAGGTCCTTCATGATTGTGTTCACGCAGTCCTCGTGAAAGTCTCCGTGATTCCGGAAACTGAGCAGGTACAGCTTGAGCGACTTGCTCTCCACCATCAGCTTGTCGGGAATGTACAGGATATACATCGTCGCCATATCCGGCTGTCCGGTCATGGGGCAGAGCGACGTAAACTCCGGGCAGTTGAACCGTACAAAATAATCGTTTTCGACATGCTTGTTCGGGAATGTCTCCAGCACCTCGGGCGCATAAGTGTAGCGGTATTCCGTATGCTGATCCCCTAGCAGCGTCACACCTTCCATCTCCTGTTTCGTCCTTCCGGACGCATTTTCATCGCGCATCCTGTTCCTCTTCTTCAATTAGGGAAACACTGATTAAATCTCTGGCACATACCATTTCTTTAATCAGCGCTTCCTTAGTGCTTTCATAAATATTATGCCTAAAATTTTAACACATATTCATTCCCGGCTCATTTCGTTATATACTTTTATTACCTGACAATAAACAGCAGGAAGCTGCGAAGCGGATTATGAAAACCGTGTGCAGAGAAATGCGGGAAAAATGGCAAAAATTTTGAGTAAAGAACGATTTTCTTGCAAAAAAGACCGGAAAATGCGAAAAAAACGCAAATATTGAAGGGAAAATCGTTCTTTACCGCAAAAAAATGTCATAAAACGGCTCCGTCCCTGTCATTACAATCATGGGCGTGAACAGTAACAGTAAATAGGGAGGTTTCATTATGGAAGAGCAGATTAAAGTCGTAGCGGACGCCGCCTATCCTTTGGACGGCATTCTGACGCTGCCGGATTCCGGCGCGGGAAAATTCCCGGGGGCGGTATTCGTGCACGGCTCCGGCCCGCAGGATAAAGACGAAACCGTCGGCGCGACTAAAACGTTCCGCGACCTCGCGGACGGCTTTGCGAAACGGGGGATTGCGTCGATCCGGTACGACAAGCGCACCTTTGCCCACGGCGAGCAGATGGTAGGGGAGCTCGGCGGCGCGCTGTCCGTGGAAGAAGAGACCATTCAGGACGCGATTGCGGCCGTTAAGCTGCTGAAGGCCGATCCGCGAATCGACGCCGGCCGGATCTTCATCGCCGGCCACAGCCTGGGCGGGATGCTCGCGCCAAGGATTGACGCGGAAGGCGCCGACGTCAAAGGGCTTGTGATCCTCGCGGGGACCATGCGGACGCTGGACGAGGTGATCCTGGACCAGAACGCCGACGCGCTCAGCCATATGGACGAGGAGCAGTTGAAAGCGATAGCGCCGCAGCTTCAGGCGCTTGAGGAGCTTAAGAAGAAATTCGCTGCCATCGATGATATGCCGGAAGAGACCGCCAAACAGACTTTGCTGGATGGCAGCATGCATGTCTACGCGTGGTACCTGAAGGACATGAAACAGCATCCGACCCCTGAATATATAAAGAACATTCGCAAACCCATACTGGTTTTGCAAGGCGATAAAGACGTCCATGTCTCGGTGGAAAAAGATTTCGAGCAATACAAGCAAGTGTTAAAAGACAATCCGAACGCCACCTGCAAACTCTATCCCGGACTGAACCATCTGTTCATGAAAGCGATCTACGGCACGATCAATCAGGTGATGGAGGAATACAACGTCCCGCAAACTGTGGACGCCGGCGTTCTGGAAGACATCACGCAGTGGATCCTGGCGGTGTAGCATGGAATTATAGGTGAAAAAGTTCGGTAGCGGAAATTTTAGCACAAAATGACGGTTATGTATGAAAATATAGCCAAAAAAGCCGTACATCGATGAAAAATAGCGGAATTTCGAATAAAAATCGTACATAACCGTACTTTTGTGCTAAAAATCGGCATTGTTACTGCCAAAGGCAATTGCTTGACCGCCCCGAAACTTGGAGCAGCGCCGTTTTTATTTTGCTTTATGCATAAATCCCTATATCTTTGACGAAAACCTCCCCCGCGAATGAATTTCCGGGAGGGGACGCAAGGCCGGCTTTTTTATAGGCGAAGGTGACAGTCGCGTCGGCGGATACCGCTTCCCCGGGTACGCCGCCCGTATCCGCGCATACGCCGCTCGGGATGTCGATCGCGAGCACTTTTGCGCCGGTCGCCCGTGTCGCGTTGATATACCGGACCGCCTCGAGGAAATTCCCCGCCGGCGCGCGAACTCCGCCGATACCGAAAATGGCGTCCACGAGCGTCGTCGGTCCCTCCGCCCTGTTCATTGCTTGCGCAAGCGCTCCGACCGGCAGGCCGTAACTCCCGGCAATCCCCTGCTGCCTGCGCGTTTCCTCGCTGCGCTTTTCAGGGTCCCCGACAAAGATAAGCGTTACGTTCCGTCCGGCCAAATGCAGAAGGCGCGCGACGGCGATCCCGTCCCCTCCGTTGTTGCCCGGCCCGCAGATCACCGTCACCCGCTCAAGATCAAAACCTCCGGACAAAAGAACATCCACGGCTGCCAGCGCCGCCCGCTCCATAAGCACCAGCGACGGCACGCCGTGCCCTTCGATCGTCTGCCGGTCCAGCCGCTTCATTTCCTCGCCTGTTACAATCCGTTCATCCATTTTCGATATCCCGCATTTTCTGCACAAATGCTCATAATAATTCCACATTGCCTCGCCATATGCCTGTCTGCTTGTGGCGATGCCCTTCATTTATTACTTCCTGTCAATAGGAATTGTATCATCAACTTGTCTGTCTTTGTGATAATATAATCCTTTGTAATGGAACAATCCGAAAAAATTTTTTCAAAAGAATATGTCGTCTGCATGATCGCCAATTTTTTGTGCAGCATGAATTTCCTGGGCTTGCTCACGACGACTTCGTCCTACGCGATAGTTCGGTTCGGGGTTTCCGACAGCATGGCCGGATTTGCCGCAAGCGTCGTCGTCATCGGCGGACTGATATCGCGGGCGTTTGCGGGCCGGTACGCGCTCGCCGTCGGATACAGGCGCATGCTGACGATCGGCTTGGCCGTCAACGCGGCGAGCACTTTCGCGTATTTGACAACGGGAAATTTCGCGGTCTTCTGCCTGATCCGGTTCGTCAACGGCCTTGCCTTCGGCACGAGTTCCAATACGGCGATCACGATCGCCACCTCGCTTGTCCCGAAAAACCGCAGCGGCGAAGGCGTGGGGTATTTCTCGATAAGCCAAATCCTGGGTACGGCGCTCGGCCCGCTTCTTATGCTCCAGTTGCTGCAAAACGGCGGCTATAACGAAGTATTTCTGTTTGCGGCGATCGCTCCGGCGGCCGCACTGCCGCTTATGCTTTTTATGAAGCTTCCGAAATTCCCCGGATCCAAAACGGAGGAAGAGGCAGGACTGCCGACAATCGCCAAGTTCCTGGAACGCAAGGTCCTGCCGATCGCGGCGATCTGTTTCGTTCTTTACCTCGGCTACGCTGCCTTCGCTTCCTTTGTAGAGATATTTGCCGTAAATACCGGGCTGAACCGGACCGTTCCGTTTATTTTTGTCACCTATGCTATCGCGCTGGTGGCCACCAGGCCTTTCGTCAGCAAACTCTTCGACAGGCGCGGCCCGAATATTATCCTCTATCCAGGGATTGCGCTCTTCGCTGTCGGCCTGCTGCTCCTCGCCAGGACAGAGACGGACGCAGCGCTGCTCCTCAGCGGCGCGCTGATGGGCGTGGGGCTCGGCGCCGTTCAGGCCGGAACGCTCGCGATCGTCGTCGGGCTCGTACCCCGCCGGCGGCTCGCGATCGCAAACGGCACCTATTATATGGCGCTTGACGGCGCAACCGCGGTCGGGCCCGTCATCGCGGGCCTGCTCATCGACTCTGCCGGCTTCAGCGGGATGTATATCGTTATGGCCGTATGCGCCGCGTGCTGCGTCCCGCTTTATTACGCGCTGCATGGCCGCAAAGCCCGCGGATGAGTTGACCTTTCCGCAACGCACGGAAGCCCCGCCCCAACGTTTTGCCAAACACTCACTTTCTATGATAAAATTCATATTACCCCGGCCCCGAACAGTAGAAACAAAGTGCCGGTGATTTGTACCAATATGCGAGGCGCCGAAACCGCGCATACTGGTTGTATGTAAGGCTTTCGGCAACAAAGCAGATTGGTACAAAGACCGGCACGACTTTCTGGTGTTTGGTGCCGGGGTAATAGATTATGGAAATTGAATTAAAATATAAGCTGAACAGCGCGGAATTGTGCGACATTATTCTGAACGACACATGGGTGAAGCGGCATGCGGAGGCGGGCGGGATAGAAACACTGCGCATGAAGTCAGCCTATTTTGATACGGACGATCACGCGCTTACGCAAAACAATATCGCGTTTCGCATCCGTTCGGAAGGCGACCATATTCTCGGAACGCTCAAATGGGGCGACGACGACGCGGATATCCGGGGGCTCTATATCCGCAGGGAGATCAATGTGCCGGTCTCGGACGAGACCTGTTTCTTTTCACCGGATCCGGCGATCTTCACCGAAAGCGCCGAGGGGCGCGACCTGCTTGAAGTGCTTGACGGGAAACCCCTCCACAATATGTTTGATATTGTCTTTACGCGCCGCCGGCTGCGTTTGGACTACGAACAAAGTATTATGGAGCTCTCCCTGGACGAAGGCGCGATTATCGCCGGCGAACAAACAGCGCCGATCTTTGAGATGGAGGTCGAACTTTTTTCGGGAACAAAGGAGGATCTGCTTGATTTCGGAAAAAAACTTTCGGAAAAATATCATCTTGAACCCGAACTCCAATCGAAATTCGCCCGCGGTATCAAGCTGCTTGCGAAGGATTGAATATATACGAGAAGTAGAAACGGAAAGGGATTGATTATGCATTTTGATTATTTGGACAAAGCGGACAAAGAGATTGCGGATATGATCCGCCGGGAAATGAACCGGCAGGAGCATAAAATCGAGATGATCGCGTCGGAGAACTTCGCCTCGCCGGCCGTCATGGAGGCGATGGGGAGCGCGCTGACCAATAAATACGCGGAGGGTTACCCGGGGCATCGGTATTATGGCGGCTGCGAGCATATCGACGAAGTCGAGAGCGCCGCGATCGAACGTGTCCGCGCCCTCTTCGGCGCGCCGTACGCAAACGTGCAGCCCCATTCCGGCGCGAGCGCCAATATAGCGGTCTATTTTGCCCTGCTCACGCCCGGCGACACCGTGATGGGGATGAGTCTCGCCGAAGGCGGGCATCTGACACATGGCAGCAAGGTGAACTTTTCCGGAAAATATTTCAACTTCGTCTCCTACGGGCTGCGCCCGGACACCGAGACTATCGATTACGACGAAGTGCTTGCGAAGGCCAGGGAACACCGCCCGAAACTTATCGTAGCGGGCGCTTCGGCCTATCCCCGCGTCATCGACTTCGATAAATTCCGCGCGATCGCGGACGAGGTAGGCGCCCTGCTCATGGTGGACATGGCGCATATCGCGGGGCTCGTTGCGGCGGGACAGCACCCGAACCCCGTCGGAAAGGCGCAGATCGTGACATCCACGACGCACAAGACGCTGCGCGGGCCCAGAGGCGGCATTATCCTTGCGGACGAGGAATACGGCGCGAAAATCGACAAAGCGATCTTTCCGGGTATCCAGGGCGGGCCGCTTGAACATATCATTGCGGGCAAGGCCGTCTGCTTTAAAGAAGCGTCGGAACCGGCTTTCCGCACTTATCAGGAACAGGTCGTCAAGAACGCGAAAGCGCTTTCGGACGGTTTGCTCGCCGAAGGATTCCGTCTCGTATCCGGAGGCACGGACAACCATCTCATCCTGCTGAATCTCATCGGCGCCGGCGTCACAGGAAAAGAGGCGGAGGCGCTCTTGGAGGCGGCAAACATTACGACAAACAAAAACGCGGTGCCCGGCGACCCGAACGGGCCGACGATCACCAGCGGCGTCCGGCTCGGCACGCCGGCTATGACGACGCGCGGGTTCGACGAAAAGGACACAGCGCGCGTCGCGGATGCGATCGCGCTCGTTTTGAAGCATCCCGGCGATGAACCGGCTGCGGCGCGCGCGCGCGAAGTGGTGAGGGAACTCACCGAAGCGCACCCGCTTTACGCAAAAGCGCAGTAGCGGAACACCGGATCCGGAAACAGGAAAGGAAACCAAAAACAAACCGTATGAACTGGATCAAACGCAACCCGATTCTTGTCATCTTCCTCGTTCTGATGATTATAAGCAGGGTCAACAGCGGCGCCTTCTCAAGTCCCGCCGACTTTCTGCTGAATATGATCCTGTTGCTGCCCGGCATCGTTATCGGCATCACCGTACACGAATTCATGCACGCTTATTCCGCGTGGAAATTCGGCGATTCAACGCCGATGCGAATGGGCCGCGTCACGCTCAACCCGCTCGCGCATATCGAACCGATCGGCATCATCACACTGCTCTTCGCGGGTTTCGGCTGGGGCAAACCCGTTATGGTCAACCCCTACGCTTTCACGACCTACCGGCGGTTAAAAAATATCGTGATCGACGTGGCGGGCACCGCGCTTAATTTCGTGGTGGCTTTCCTCTTCACCGGCCTGCTGATCAGCGTCGCTTTCGCCCACGGAAATGGTTCGCCCCTCACCATACTGGTGCAAAATATCGTCTCGATGAATCTCATCTTGATGATCTTCAACCTGCTGCCGATCCCGCCGCTCGACGGTTTCGGCATTATCACGGAGATCTTCGACCTGCGCCGTTTCCACTGGTACCAGACTTTTTACAACAGCGGCTCGATCATCCTGCTGATCCTGATCCTGTTCGGGATCATCGGCCCGCTTTTGGGCCCGGCTATCCAGGGCATCTTCGTCTTCATGCAAAACGTATGGCTTCCGGCCTTCGGCGCGGCATAGGCGCCTTTCAGGCTGTATTAAGCGGAAAAATACTACAATATTATTTTGTATGTCAATAAATAATCAATTGCTGCTCAACGATAAATCGACACCGTAACGGGAGACTAACTATGAATAAAGCAAAAGAAACTGTACAGGAAAAATGGAGCGCGGCCCGAGAACGGCTTTGGGATCTCCGCACCGATTTCAACTCCGCGCTGATTGTGATTTCACACAATCGTATCGCGCGCGCTCTGGTCATCGCCTTCGCGGCGCTTGCCATTCTTCTCACCCTGCTGTGGGCGGGCGCGGCTTGGGCCGCCGATCAAAGCGCGACACAGACAGCCATAATCAAGGCGAGTACCTCGTCGCAGCAGCTCCGGACGCTTATGAACAACCAGGCGCGCCTTCAATCGCAAAACACGGCGCTGAAGAACAAAATCCAAGACCTTTCCTCCAATGCAGGAAGCCTTGCCGCTCAGAAGAGCGAGCTTGAAAGGCAGAACGGCGACCTGTCAAAAAAATTCAGCGAGTTGAGCAAGCCGAGTTAGCCTGCGACCCGGCGTCTTCCGGGACGTTCAAGATCACGTTCTTCTCGACCTCCGGGACGCCGAAGCAGGACCGCGGCGACAAAAAATCCTGGATAGACGGTCAAACAGTCGCGATGAACACGCAGCAAATGTCCGACCTCGGCCTGAAAATGGGCGATGAGATCTTTATCAAATCAAATCACGATATCTCCGGGTTTTACCGGATCGGCGATACCGGCTGCGCCTACGGGACGATTGACATCTACGTCGCGCCCGGGAAGACCCCGCACTGGGGCGCCGAAAACGGCGCGCAGCTCGTCATACTTAATGGAGTGCCACAGCGAGCGTAGCGCGCCTTGAGTCAGACTCGCCTTCGGCTCGCTGCTACTGATGGAACTCCTTATGCGAGGATTTCCGAAATCTTCGATTTCGTGAAATCTACTGCACTTCTATATTTGAAATTTTTATATTCGTAAAATATCCCGAATCTGCATGATACACGCTTATGGCAAACGCCGGAGCGTGTATAATATTTTATAAAAATAACCCATAGACCGGCGCGGCCTTTTGTGGTTCGGCGCCGGGGCAATAAAGGCAGAATGAGTATTATGAACATTAAAAAAGTATTGGTCGCAAACCGCGGCGAAATCGCCATCCGGATTTTCAGGGCTTGTTATGATTTGGATCTCAGCACCGTAGCTATCTATTCAAAAGAGGATTCGCTCAACCTCTTCCGCATGAAAGCGGATGAAGCTTATCTGATCGGCGAAGGCAAGAGCCCGCTCGCCGCTTATCTGGATATTCCGGCGATTATCAATATGGCGAAACGGAAAGGCGCCGACGCGATTCACCCCGGCTATGGCTTTCTGTCCGAAAACGCCGATTTCGCGAGGGCCTGTGAAAAGGAAGGGATCCTTTTCATCGGGCCATCCTCGGATATTCTTGCTAAAATGGGCGATAAACTTGCCGCTAAATCGATTGCCGACGCAACGGGCGTACCGACTATCCCGGGCAGCGAAGGCCCGCTGAAAGACGTGGACGACGCGCTGGAGAAGGCTGCGCATTACGGCTATCCGGTTATTCTCAAGGCGGCGGCCGGCGGCGGCGGCCGCGGTATGCGCCGCGCAAACACCCCGGAGGAACTCTCGGCTTCTTTTGAGATGGTTCGCAGCGAGGCGCTCAAATCCTTCAGCAACAGCGATATTTTTATGGAAAAATTCCTTGAGGGGCCGAAACATATCGAGGTTCAGATCCTGGCCGATCGATACGGAAACATCGTACACCTCTTTGAACGTGACTGTTCCCTGCAGCGCAGATACCAGAAAGTCATAGAATTCACGCCGGCGTTCTCGCTGCCGGAATCGCTGCGCGAAGCGCTTCTCGCCGACGCCATCAAGATCGCGAAAGAAGTAGGTTATGTAAGCGCCGGCACGGTGGAATTTCTCGTCGACAAACACGGGAACCATTATTTTATCGAGATGAACCCGCGGATACAGGTCGAGCACACGGTCACCGAACAGGCCACCGATATCGATATTGTCCGCGCACAGATTATGATCGCCGAGGGGCGTCCGCTTTCGGACCCGGTGATCGGAATCGGCAGTCAGGACGATGTCAGAATGCACGGTTTCGCGATTCAGTGCCGCGTCACCACGGAAGACCCGAAAAATAATTTCGCGCCCGACACGGGACGGATCACGACCTACCGTTCGGGCGGCGGCAACGGCGTCCGCCTCGATGCGGGCAACGCCTTTACGGGCGCCGTCATCTCCCCGTATTACGACAGTCTGCTCGTCAAGATCACCACCTTTGACAACAGTTTTGAAAGCGCAGCCAGAAAGGCGTTCCGTTCGATCAACGAAATCCGTATCCGCGGCGTGAAGACCAACATCCCGTTCCTCAGCAATATTCTGACCCATCCGGCCTTTCTTGAAGGGCGCGCGGACACGCAGTTCATCGACAGCACGCCGGACCTCTTCGATTTCGAGGATCCACAGGACCGCGCCAATAAAGTACTGGCCTGGATCGGGGACCTGATCGTCAATGAAACAAATCACACGAAGAAAATCTTTGACCAGGCCGTTATTCCGCCGGCTTCACAAAACCCGCCCGAAGGGCTCAAACAGATGCTTGACAGGGAAGGCCCCGAGGCCGTAAAAAAATGGGTGCTCGGACAGAAAAAACTGCTGATCGGCGACACCACCTTCCGCGACGCCCATCAGTCGCTGCTCGCGACGAGAGTGCGCACACGCGACTTCCTGCGGATCGCAGGGCTCACCGCCGACGTGCTGGCGCCGGCGTTCGCCCTTGAAATGTGGGGCGGGGCCACCTACGACGTAGCCTACCGGTTCTTACACGAATCCCCTTGGGAGAGGCTGGACGCATTGCGTGAACGCATCCCCAACATCCCTTTCCAGATGCTGCTGCGCGGCGCGAACGCCGTCGGCTATACAAACTATCCCGACAACCTGATCCGCGAATTCATCGACGAAGCCGCGCGGTCCGGTATCGACATCTTTCGTATTTTCGATTCGCTCAACTGGGTGCCGGGTATGGAGATTGCCATCGACCAGGCGCTGAAGACAAATAAATTTGTGGAGGCCGCGATCTGCTATACGGGAGACATCCTTGATCCGAAACGCGACAAATACACTCTAAAATATTATGTCGGCCTGGCGAAACAGCTTGAGGCGCTGGGCGTTCATTCGCTCGCCATCAAGGATATGGCCGGCCTCCTCAAGCCCTACGCAGCGAAGAAACTCGTGTCAACGCTGAAGCAGGAAATCGGATTGCCGATCCGCTTCCATACCCACGATACGAGCGGAAACCAGGTGGCGGCCCTCCTTTTGGCGGCCGAAGCCGGTGTCGATATCGCGGACGTCGCGATCTCCTCCCTGTCCTCGATGACCTCCCAGCCGTCCATGAACGCGGTCGTCGCCGCGCTTCAAGGCACAGAGCGGGATACGGGTTTGGATCTCGATTCCTTGCAGCAGCTTACGGATTACTGGAGCCATGTGCGTGAATGGTACGACATCTTTGAGCAGGGACAGCTTTCACCGGCTACGGATATCTACCGCTATGAAATCCCGGGCGGGCAGTATACCAATCTGCATCCGCAGGTGGAATCGCTCGGCCTCGGCGACCGCTTCCAGAAGGTCAAAGAGAATTACAAGGCCGTAAATGATATGCTCGGCGACATCGTGAAGGTGACCCCGTCATCCAAGATGGTCGGCGATCTCGCCATCTTCATGACGCAAAACGAGCTGACGCCGGAAAACATCGTGGAGAAGGGTGAACATCTGGCTTTTCCGGATTCCGTTGTGAGCTATTTCAAGGGCATGATGGGCCAGCCCGCATGGGGCTTCCCCGAAGATCTGCAGCGCGTCGTTCTGAAGGGTGAAGAACCCATCACTTGCCGGCCCGGGGAAATGCTGCCGCCGGTCGACTTCAAAGCGGTCAAAAAAGAGGTGGCAAAATATCAGCCCAACCCGAATAAGCGCGACATCCTCAGTTACTGCTTCTATCCGAAGGTCATGGAGGACTATTTCAAATCGCGCCGCGAATACGGGGACCTGGCCCGAATGGAAAGCCATGTATTCTTCTGCGGCATGTCGCCCGGCGAGACCACTTCAATGAGCATTCAGGACGGAAAGACGCTGATTATAAAATTTATCGGCCTCGGCGACATGAAC
>WRFF01000021.1 GCA_009778945.1 Clostridiales bacterium
ATCTGGCCCCAGAGCAAGATATTCCATCCGGGTGAACAGCTCCGTGTTGAGATCATGGGGCATTACGAGCGTATCGACTGGTTTGAGCCGTTTGCGTGGGAGACAAACAACCAGGGGAACCACGTCATCCATACGGGCGGGAAATACGATTCCTATCTGCTCGTCCCCTTCATTCCGCCGAAATACACGACAGCCAGCGGATATATTGTGCGGTAGCGCTGTAAAAAACGAAAGAATGAAAGGAAGAGATGCAACTCAAGATCCCATACGGTGAAGGAGCCCTGCGCCTTGACGTGCCGGACAGGCGCGTCAAGGCGGTTCTGTGCCAAAACGCAGAGGGCGCGGGATCTCCGGACGAGGCGGAAATCGTGCGAGGTGCGCTGGCGGAGCCCATTGGAAGCCCCGCGCTCCGTGAACTGGCGGCGGGCAAACACAGCGTCACAATCCTTACGAGCGACCACACCCGGCCCATGCCGAGCGCGCTCACCCTGCCGCTGCTTTTGGAGGAAGTCCGCAGAGGAGCCCCCGCTGCAGAAATCACCATTCTGGTTGCGACGGGGCTTCACCGGGCGACGACAGACGAAGAACTTCTGGCGCGGTTTGGAAAGGCGATCTTCCGAAATGAAAAAATTGTCGTACATAACTGCCGCGACGCGTCGGTTCTGCGTCCGGCGGGGATCCTGCCTTCCGGCGGGGCGCTCATGCTGTCGAAATATGCGCTTGACGCGGATCTTTTGATCGCGGAGGGCTTTATCGAGCCGCATTTCTTTGCGGGTTTTTCGGGTGGGCGCAAGAGCGTGATGCCCGGGGTCGCGGGATATGACTGCGTGACGGCGAACCACTGCTCGGCTTTTATCGCGAACAGGCATGCTGCGGCAGGCGTGCTTGAGGAAAACCCCGTGCATATCGATATGGCGTACGCGGCGGAGAAAGCGGGGCTGGCTTTCATCCTCAATGTAATGCTCGGCCCGGAACGCAAAGTGACGGATGCGGTTGCGGGAGAGCCCACGCTCGCGCATGCCGAGGGCTGCAGGCGCGTGATGGAACGGGTCGCGATGAAGCGGGAAACGGCGCCGATCGTCATCGCTTCCAACGGAGGCTATCCGCTCGACCAGAACCTCTACCAGCTTGTGAAATGCATGGATACGGCGGAAAAATGCTGCGGCGAAGGCGGCGTGATTATAGCGGCGGGCGAATGCCGCGACGGAACGGGAGGCGAGGCTTTTCATGACGACTTTGCGGGCGGCGAAAGCCCCGCTGCCCTGACAAGCCGTTTCCTGGCCCGCTCCCCGGCCGAAACCGAGACCGATCAATGGCAGTCTCAGATCCTCGCGCGTATCCTCGAAAAGCGCAGCGTTATCGTCGTGGCCCCGCTGATCGAAGAGGCGGTGAAAGAGATGGGGCTCGGCTTTGCCGCAAGCCTCGAAGACGCGCTGTTCATGGCCGACGCCATGATCGGAAACCCGAAAGGCGAAGAGGCTGAAATCGTCGTGATCCCGGACGGGCCGGGAATTGTGATCGTGTAAATCTGTAACAGGAGGTTAGTAAATTATTATGGAAAAGAAAATGTGGCTTGAAAAATATGATACGTTCGACGAGGTCATTTTCACGGACGGCGTCGAAGAGATGGATACGGGGAGTTATCAGCCGAAGCTGGCTTACCCGCCTCTCAAAACGGAGACGGTCGTCGTTCCGAAAGGGACCGTA
Source organism: Clostridiales bacterium (assembly GCA_009778945.1). GTDB lineage: Bacteria > Bacillota > Clostridia > Peptostreptococcales > Anaerovoracaceae > WRFF01. The sequence continues at coordinate 1,708 of WRFF01000021.1, forward strand.
AAAGCGGAGGGTTACCGCCCCACAGCCGTGGATATGGTCGTGATGCGCGACCAGCCGGTGAAAATGCGCGACGGTGTGACGATCTATGTCGACATCTTCCGGCCGGCCGATGAAAAAACGAAAACGCCGGTCGTCCTCGCATGGACGCCTTATGGCAAGATAGACCCGCCAAACAATTACGACCTCTACGCGAACCGTGCGTGGATGGATAAGGACCAGAGCTGCGGCTTTGACACCTTTGAAGGGCCGGAGCCGGATTACTGGGTGAATTTCGGCTATGCGGTCGCGGTCGCGGACAGCCGCGGCAGCACGCATTCCGAGGGCTCCATGCGGTATCTCGGGCATGGCGAAGGCGTCGATATCTACGACTGCATCGAGTGGCTCGGCGTGCAGGAGTGGAGCAACGGCAAGGTCGCGATGGTCGGTAATTCCTGGCTCGCTATCTGCCAGTATTTCGCCGCGGATCTGAAGCCGCCGCATCTCGCCGCAATCGCGCCCTGGGAAGGTTATTCGGATATTTACCGTGACGTCGTCTGCAGGGGCGGCATCCCCGGCGCCGAGTTTTTGAACGCGGTCAACAAAACGCTGCGGATCCCGAACGGCATTGAAAGCATTCCGCTCATGGTCGAGAAGTATCCGTTTATCAATGATTATTGGGCGAATGAGAAACGCGCGGAATTCACGCCGATCGAGATTCCGGCATATTTCGCGGCGAGCTATTCCAGCTGCGTCCATCCCTATGGGACACTGCGGGCGTACTGCAAAGTCTCGTCGAAACAAAAATGGCTCAGGATCCACAATACGCAGGAGTGGCCGGATCAGCAGACGCCGAAATACCGCGACGACCTGCGGGATTTCTTTGATTATTTCCTGAAAGGCGAGAAAAACGGCTGGCCGGAGAAGACGGCGAAGGTGCGCGTGTCGCTGCTCGACGCCTTCGGGCCGGATACCTGCGACCGCGAGGAAAAAGATTTCCCGATGCCGCAGACCGAGAATCGCAAGCTGTATATCAAAGACGCGAAAACGCTGTCGTATGAAAAACCGGCCGCGGAGGCCAAGGCGTCCTACGAGGTCGGCAAGGACAAGGACGGCAGCCTTCGCTTCACGTTCACGATGGACGAAGATGTCGATATCTGCGGTTACTGCACGGCGCATCTCTTTGTCAGCACCGACAAAGGCAGCGATATGGATCTCTTCATGTATGTCTACAAGTCCGATTCTCTCGACGTCGAGAATTTCCCGCTGATGTTAGGCGTGGACTTCATGGGCGCCGAGGCGAGGCTGCGCGTATCGCACAGGAAGGTCATCTGCCGCGACGTCTTTGACTGGCAGCATGAGCACAAGACGGAAGAATTGCTTACGCCCGGCGAAATCTACGAGATCGAAACGATCTTCTGGCCGACAGGGACGACGATCCGCAAGGGCGAACATGTAGTCCTCGTCATTTCGGCGAAAGAGCTTCAGGCCTTCGAATTCCCGACGCCGCGTCTGAAGACGCGCAACGAGGGCATGCATACGATTCACGCGGGCGGAAAATACGATTCGTATATCACGATCCCGGTGATATAGGAAAGCAATGATCAAAGGCAACATCTCTCTGAACCGGAAGCCGGCGTGAAAATCGTCATAGCCCCGGATTCATTCAAAGGGAGCCTGACGGCGGCGCAGGTCTGCGCCGCCGTGGCTTCGGGTATTCGCAGGGCGCGCTCCGACGCGGAAATCGTTTGTGTCCCGATGGCGGACGGGGGTGAGGGCACAGTCCGCTCCCTCATTGACGGGCTTGGCGGTGAAATCGTGTCCTGTGCGGCGGAAGACCCGCTTGGACGGACGATCGCGGCAAACTACGGGCTGACGGAGGGCGGTACGGCCGTTATCGAAATTGCGCAGGCTTCGGGCCTGACGCTTTTAGCCGAAAGCGAGCGCAACCCGCTTGTGACATCCACATACGGCGCCGGACAGTTGATTTTGGACGCGCTTGACAGAGGGGCGCGGGAATTTATCATCGGTATCGGGGGCAGCGCGACAAACGACGGCGGAGCCGGAATGGCTCAGGCTTTAGGCTGCAGGCTGCTGGATAAACGCGGGAAGGAGCTGCCGCGCGGCGGCGGCGCGCTGGAAAAACTCGTGCGGATTGATGCGTCCGAAATGGACGGCCGGATCCGCATAAGCCGGTTCACGGTGGCGTGCGATGTGGACAACCCCTTGCTCGGAGAGCGCGGGGCGAGCAAGGTTTTCGGGCCTCAAAAGGGTGCGACACCGGAAATGACAGGACGGCTCGACAGAGGGCTTGCGGTGCTTGCGGGCCGGCTGTATGGCGATCTTGGAAAAGATATAGCGGAAATTCCGGGCGCAGGCGCCGCGGGCGGCCTCGGAGCCGGATGTATCGCTTTTCTCGGCGCCAACCTGATACGCGGCGCAGAGCTCGTGATAGCCGCCATGGGGCTTGCGGCGCGGCTTGAAGGGGCTTCGTTTATCATCACGGGCGAGGGGCGAACGGACAGCCAGACAATGGGCGGCAAAACGGTATACGGCGTCGTGAATCTCGCGAAAAAGCTCGGCGTGCCGGCTGTCATCATTTCGGGTTCGCTTGCGGACGGCGCCGAAAAACTTTTGGACTGCGGTGCGGTGCGGATGTATGCCCTGATGCAAAACGGCGTAACGCTTGAAAGCGCAATGCAAAACGGCGCGGCGCTTTTGGAGGAGCGGTCGGAATATGCGGTTTGCGAGTTCATTCGCGGCCGCGGGAACTAACGCAAATTTTTTCTCAACAGGAAGCGTAAATTCCCAAAGGGAAAATTTGTTTGACAAATACCTCTGAGTCTGCGTATGATAATGGTGTGGTGAATGGATTCGGTTTCTGGATTCTTGCAGGGGGCGGTCTCATTGCGGAAGACAGCGATGAAAAATGAAAAGGGTATTTACCATGAATGAAAATTCATGGTTAGCGCAAGAATTTTAAGGAGGTAAGTTTTATGAAAAAACGGTTATTGGCGGTAGGCCTTTCCTGTTGTTTGGCCGCGGTCGCATTCCTTGCGGGCTGCGGGGGGAACACAGGCGGCGCTTCGCCTGCGGGAGGCGCCTCGCCGACGGGCGGCGCTTCATCGGCAGGCGGCAACACCCCGGCCGCTCCGGCGAGCGGCAATGGGCCCTACAATATCGGTGTGAACACCTGGGGAGCGGGCGTACCGATACTCGACAGTTTTGGCGATGGCGCCGAATCCTCATTGCATGCGTTGGGGAATACGACAGTCCGCGCGAGCGACGACTTTACGGCGGACAAGGAACTTGCGAACGTGCAGAATTTCGCCTCGTCCGGCGTGGACGGGATGGTCCTCTCCGCGGCGGCGGTGACGCCGCTTCCGCAGATCGCGCAAACCTGTGCGGACGCGAAGATCCCGTTTGTACTGCAGACTTTCGTCGGCGCGGAAGATGTGCTTGCGACCCTTGCGGACAACAACCCGTACTATGTCGGCGCGGTCGACAGCGACCTGGTTTACGACGGTCAGGTGATTGGGCAGAAAGCGCTTGACGACGGCAACAAGACGGCGTTAATCATCGGCGGCAACATCGGGGACAATAATATGGATCAGCGCATCCAGGGCTTTAAAGAAGTCTTTGAAAAGGGCGGCGGGAAAGTGCTTTTTGAGGCGCGCTGCACCGACCCCTCGGAGTCGGCGACCAAGGCGGAGGATATGATCTCCGCGAACAAAGACGCCAATTGCCTCTATGCACTGGCCGGCGACTATATACCCGGCAGCCTCGACGCCATAGATAAATTCGGGCTTTCGGGCAAGATGAACGTCTATATGTCCTGTATCGACGCAACTTCGGCGCAGTCTATCAAGGACGGCAAGATCAAACTCGGCAACGACGGCATCACGCTCGCTTCCTATATCGCCCCGACGCTGCTTCAGAACTATCTTGACGGAAACAAGATCCTGGACAGCAATGGCAAGGCGCCGAGGTTCCATACCAAGCCTTTCCTTGTGACGGCGGACAACGTGGACGCTTATTTGAGCGTATTCTACAATAAGGCCACGCCTACGTTTACCGAAGATATGCTGAAGAACCTTGTGGTGGCCGACAATCCGAACGCCTCCTATCAGACTTATGTGGATCTAATCCAGAGCGGGCTCACGCTCGACGCGATCCTGAAGGCGCATGGCTTACCGACGACAGGAGCCTCCGCGAGCTGATAGAAATTGGAACAGCCGGAACAAACGCTTCATAACAGAACAGAAAAAAACCGCGGCGCGAGTTTTCAAACTTTGCTCGTCGTCGCGGTGATTGTCTGTATTTTTCTTGCTTTTCATCTGATTTCGGGCGGGACCTTCCTGCAGATGGACAATCTCGCGATTGTTATATCGCATACGGTCTATCCGACCTTCATGGCCTGGGGGCTTTGTTTCCTCTTTGCCTGCGGATATACGGATATGTCGATCGGAGGCGTGGTTGTGCTCGGCTCTTTCGCAACGGGCGTCCTCGGAAACATGTACGGATACCCGGGGGCGGTGCTCGGCGGTTTGGCGGTCGGTTTGATCCTGGTCTTTATCAATTTCCTGATCTTTGCCTTCTCGGGGATTCCGTCATGGATCGCAGGCATCAGCCTGGCGATGATCTACGAGGCGATCGCTGTGGCCGTGAAGCTCAATCCCACGCTGAAACCGCTGATCGAGACGGATATGAACCAGAATATCCGGCTGTTCGGATCGTTCCCGTGGAGTCTTATCCTGCTTTTTATCGGGTTGTTTATCGTATATCTGATTTACAACCGTACGACAATCGGCCTGAATATCCGGGCGATCGGCGGCAACCAGCAGGTCTCCAAGGCGCTCGGCATCAGCCTGATCAGGACGCTGCTCTTCGTCGGCCTCATCACCGGCATCCTGATCGGCGTAGCCGCCTTTATCCAGGAGAGCTACGCCGGGCAGACAACGGTCAAGACGGGACTGACGAGCATGTATATGATCTTTCAGCCGTTGGCAATCGTACTGCTCGCCCAGATCCTTCAGCGCTGGATCAATATCATCATCGCGGTACCGATCTGCGCCTTTATCATCTACTCGGTCTTCACCCTGCTCACCACCATGGGCGTGCCTTCCGGGACGCTGCAGGAAGCATCCCTTTGCGTTTTCCTGATTGTCTTTGGCATCATCGGCCGATTCGGCTATAAGGGAGTAGTGAAGTGACGGACGGCGCAAACATTCTGGAAGTGAAAGGGCTCAATAAGTATTTTGGCCCGACGCACGCGAATGTGGATATCGATTTCACCATAAAACGCGGCGAAATCAAAGGGCTGATCGGGGAGAACGGTTCGGGAAAATCGACGCTGATCTCACAGATCGCGGGGATATACCGTTACGACAGCGGTTCCATGACGCTAAACGGGGAGCCTTATGCGCCGCACAGCCCGAAAGACGCAAACCGCGAAAAGATTGCGATGGTTATGCAGGAACTTGGCGTCGTCGGCACGCTGCCGGCCGGCGTCAATGTCTTCCTCGGCCGCACGCAGCAATTCACAAAAGCCGGTTTTGTCAACCTGAAAGAGGTGTACGCCGCGGCGGAGAAAATTTTTACGCAATGGGATCTTCCCATGCCGCCGCTGCATCAACTTGCGGAGGGCATGATGGTCGAGACCCGCAAGATGATCGAACTGGCGCGCGCGCTTTCGATCGACCCGGATCTCCTGCTGCTTGACGAAATCACGCAATCGCTTTCGATGAACAACCGCGACCGGCTGTACGGACTGATCGGGAAGTTGAAGGGAATGGGCCGTTCGGTCCTGGTCATCACGCATGATGTGGACGAACTTATTGAAATCACGGATACGATCACGGTCCTGCGTGACGGAGCGGTCGTCGGAGAAGCGGACTCACGGCGGACAACGGCTGACGAGATCAAGCGCATGATGGTCGGACGGTCGATGAGCGGTGAATACTATCGCGAGGACCAGGCGCCCGACTACCGTGAAAAGGTCATGCTCACCGTTCGGGACATGGCGGTGCCGGGCGAAATCGAGGATGTTTCTTTTGAGCTGCATGAGGGCGAAATCCTCGGGTTTTGCGGCCTTTCCGACTCGGGTATCCATTCGGTCGGCAAGGCGGTATACGGGCTGTCAAGGCTGTCGAGCGGCTCGGTGCGGATGGAATATGCGGACAAGGATGTGAAAACCGCCGAGCAGGCGCTTGCGACAGGCGCGGCCTACGTGCCGAAAGACCGCGACAGTGAAGCGCTGATGATCCACGCGAGCGTTCTGGACAATATTTGTCTGCCTTCCGTAGAAGAATTGGAGGGCAAAGTAATGTATCTCGCGCCCGGAAAACTGCGCGCGCTTACAAACGAGATGGTTGAAAAATTTTCCGTCAGGACAACAGGGGTTCATCAGACGATGGACGCGCTGTCGGGCGGCAACAAGCAAAAGATCAATTTGGGGCGCTGGCTTGCAAAAGACCTGAAGCTGCTGATTCTGGATTGTCCGACGCGCGGCGTGGATGTCGGCGTCAAAGCGTATATCTATTCCCTGATGAAAGAAGCGAAGAAAAACGGCATCGCGACATTATTGATTTCGGACGAGTTGACGGAAGTACTCGGTATGGCCGACCGGCTGATGGTCATGAAGGACGGACGGATCACAAAGGTGATCCGCCGTGATGAAAATTTCACGGAACAGTCGGTGATCGGGGCGATGATATGAGAAAGCGCGTATTCATCCGATGGCAGGACATCGTGCCTTTCATCGCGTTTGCCGCGATCTTCATCTTTTTCTCGGTCACGAGCGGCGGCAAAATGCTTTCCGCCTTCAATCTGAAAATGCTGCTCGATCAATCAATGGTAGTCGTATTGATGGGCTGCGGAATGCTTTTCGTCGTCGCGCAGGGCAGCATCGACCTGTCGGTCGGCGTCAACCTCGCGCTTTCTGGCGTATTCGGCGTCTGGTTCGGCTTCGCTACGGGCGTAATCTGGCTGATGATTCCGGCGGCGCTCGTTTGCGGCCTTGCGGTCGGGCTGTTGAACGGTTTCCTGGTCAGCAAATTGAAGGTGCCGTCTTTTATGCTGACGATCGCAATGCTTATCGGCGTGCGCGGCATCGTAAACTATATCCAGCAATATATTGGCACGCAGATGCTGCCGACGTCGCTTGCGTTCCTCAACCAGCCCCCCGTCAAGATTCCGCTTTTTATCGTGATCGTCGTCATTATGGTTTATCTTTTTGAGTTCACGAAAATCGGGAGATACAGCCGGGCGATCGGCGAGAACGAGACCGCTGCGGAATATGTCGGCATCCCTGTCTCAAAGATCAAGATCATCGCGTTCGCGCTGTCCGGCCTGATGGCAGGCGTCGGAGCGTTCTTTGCTGTTATTGGCGTCGGCGGCACGAGCCAGACGATGGGCGTCTTTATGGAGATGAAAGTCGCGATGGCGGTCTTTCTCGGCGGAGTCCTCGTGACAGGCGGCGCTTCGGCAAAGATTTACAAAGTGCTGCTCGGCTCCTTTTCAATCACAATCATCGTGAACGGGCTTGCGCTGATCGGGCATCCGGAGAGCCAGATTTCCGAATCCGTCGAAGGCATCCTGCTGTTGCTGATCCTTCTCGCGACGATCTTTGCGACACGGCGCGACCGTCAAAGCGGCCGTATGTTGCCGGAAGGGAAAAATAGTGGCAGCTTAGAATTCGCGGAACAAAAAAACAGAAAGGCAGACGGAAAATCTGTTTGACAAATAACTTGGGTCTGCGTATTATAATAGTGTAATTAACCGGCTCGGCCCCGGGATTCTTGACCGGGACGTCCCCATTGTGGAAAAGAAACACTGAACTTGCATCCATGGCTAATTTTGCCGGTTATTCATGTCATATAAAGGACGGAAAACTCATGATCAATGAAAAAGAACAGGCAATTCTTCTGAAGAAAAAGGTGGGTGAGCTGCGCGAGATTGCGAAAGCTTTCGGAATCGAGGGCGCGGACCGTATGAAGAAGCAGGAACTTCTTTCGGCACTGATAGACGGCGCCCACTCTCCGGATGAGGAATATTTGGACGACGCGGATCGTGCGGAAGATATGGACGAAAACTGGGCGGATATGGAATACGCGGACAGCGGATACCGGCCAGAGGAAGGTATGACCGTACCGATGGCGCATACGGGCCTGGAACTGCCGGAGCCCCAATTTGCGGATGCGGGCGGGGCTCTTTCGCCGGAGGAGGGTTATCCGGCGATGCAGGCGGAACAGCCGGTCATCGTACAGCCGGAAAACGGCGGGCTTGAAAAGGATAAGAACCGTTACGAGGTCGAGGGGATTCTGGAACTTTCGGAAACCGGATTCGGTTTTTTGCGGTTTGACAATTTTCTTTCGGGCCCCAACGATATCTATGTCGCGCCCGCTCAGATCCGGCGCTTCAACCTGAAAACCGGCGATAAAATCAAAGGGGTTGCGCGCAGGCCCAATGAAGGCGAAAAATTCGGCGCGCTGCTTTATGTGTTTGACGTCAACGGCGACGACCTGCGCGTTGCAATCAACCGCCCGAAATTCGAAAAGCTTACGCCGATTTTCCCGAACGAACGAATCAACCTTGAAGAAAATACAAAAAATCTCTCGATGCGGCTCATCAATATCATCTCTCCGATCGGCAAGGGGCAGCGCGGGCTGATTGTCTCTCCGCCGAAAGCCGGCAAGACGGTGCTTTTGAAGAATGTGGCGAATACGATCGAGAAAACCCATCCGGAATGTGAGATGATTGTGCTCCTGGTCGACGAGCGCCCCGAGGAAGTTACGGATATGCAGCGCTCGATCAAGGGCGAAGTCATCTATTCGACCTTTGACGAATTGCCGCAGAACCACGTAAAGGTGGCGGAAATGGTGCTTGCGCGCGCGCAGCGGCTTGCGGAGCACGGAAAGGACGTCGTCGTGCTGCTCGATTCGCTGACGCGGCTCGCGCGTGCGTACAATCTGGTCGTTCCCGCCTCGGGACGCACGCTTTCCGGCGGCCTTGATCCGGGCGCGCTTCACAAGCCGAAAAAATTCTTCGGAGCGGCGCGCAATATCGAAGAGGGCGGCAGCATCACAATCCTTGCGACGGCGCTTGTGGAAACCGGCAGCCGCATGGACGAAGTCATCTTTGAGGAGTTCAAAGGGACCGGCAATATGGAGCTGCATCTGGACCGCAAACTTTCCGAAAAACGCATCTTCCCGGCGATCAATCTGAATAAATCGGGTACGCGCCGCGAAGACCTTCTCATGGGCAAAGAAGAGCTTGACGCGGTCTGGCTCATGCGGCGCGCGATGAGCAATGTCGGAACGCAGGAAGTTACGGAGGTCATTATCGACCTTATGGCGAAGACACGCAATAACCACGATTTTATGCAAATCATTCAGCGAAAACTGGAGAATTTTAACGGCTGATCCCGAGCCGGTACGCTGTTTGGCCAACATGGATTTCAAAAAGATTTTCATCAAAGACGCCTGCCCGACAAAAATCGGCGGCCAGGCTGTGCTTGAAGGCATCATGATGAAGGGCGCGGACCGTACGGCCGTGGTTGTGCGCCTTCCGGACGATCGCCTTTTCATTCGGACGCAGCGGCTGGAGCCGCCCGGGAAAGCCTCCAGAATTCCGATTGTGCGCGGCGTTGTGAACTTCGTGGAAATGCTCATAGTCGGAATGAAGACATTGACGTATTCTGCGGAAGTACTCGAAGAATACGGGCCGAAAGAAGAAGGTGACAGCCCCCTCAAGAAGGAGGAGGCGAAAAACGGCGGTTTTGATGCGGCGATCCTGCTTGCCGTTGTCGTTGCGATTGCGTTTGTCGTGGGCGTGTTTATCATTGTGCCTACGATCGCGGTGAACTGGTTTCAGTACTTTACGGACAATACGATCCTGCTCAATCTGTTCGAGGGCGCGCTGCGTATCGTATTATTCATCGTATATATCGTCGTGATTTCGCGGATGAAGGATATCCGCACGACATTTGAATATCACGGCGCAGAGCACAAGACCATCCATTGTTATGAAAGCGGGCTCCCGCTCACGCCGGAAAACGCGGACACGTTCGAGACGCTGCATCCCCGGTGCGGCACGTCGTTCCTCATGTTTGTCATGATCATCGCGCTGCTGATTTTTTCGCTGCTCGGCTGGCCGAGCCTTATGTACCGCATCCTGTCGCGTATCGTCTTTATCCCGCTGATCGCCGGCCTGTCGTACGAGCTGCTGCGTTACGCGGGGCGCGCGGACAATCTCTTTATACGCGTAATGAGCGTGCCGGGCTTGCTGCTTCAGAAGCTTACGACAAAGCCTCCGAGCCGGGCGCAACTCGCTGTTGCGATCGCGGCGCTGAAGGCTGTGGATGTGGATGAGTCCACGCCGGAGATCGAGGGATTCTGCGACGGGAACGGAATGCTGATCGTGCCGATTGAAGAGGCCGCCGAAGATAAACCGGCTATCGCCGACGCAGCCGGCGCGCCTCCGCCGGAAGCGCCTGATGACACGCCTGTCGGTTGAGGCGCTGCGCCGCCGCGGCGAACGCCGGCTGAAGGACGCGGGCGTTCCGGACGCGCCCATAGACGCGGCCTGGCTGTTGGGGTATTTACTGGAATGCGACCGCGCGTCGCTTTTTTTGCGTCGCGAAGAAGCGGTTTCCGAAGCGGGTCAGGCGCGGTACGAGGCTCTCCTCGCACGCCGCGCGGCGGGCGAGCCGCTGCAATATATCATCGGGACACAGGATTTTTTCGGTCGGCCCTTTCGGGTCCGCCCCGGCGCGCTGATTCCGAGGCCCGAGACAGAGGGTTTGGCGTTGCGTGCGATCGGCTGGCTGCGGGACAGCGCAGATGCGACAGAGCTGTCCCGCAGTTTCGCCGCGCTCGATCTCTGCACAGGCAGCGGCGCGCTCGCGGTGACGCTCGCGTTGGAATGTCCGGAGTCGGACGTATACGCGACGGATCTTTCGGACGAAGCGCTTACGCTCGCGCGCGAGAACGCGGCGGCGCTTGGCGCCCGCGTGCGCTTTCTGAAAGGCGATCTGTTCGGCGCGCTGAAAGACAAGGGGGACGGTCCCCATTGTCCTGCGCCAGGTTCGCCCGCCGCGTTTGATTTGATCGTCTGCAATCCGCCGTATATCCCTGCGGCGGAGATCGCGGGCCTGCAGCGCGAGGTGCGGGAATATGAGCCGCGCGCGGCGCTCGACGGCGGCGCGGACGGCCTTGCGTTTTATCGGCGCATCGCGGCGGAAGCCGCCGGTTATCTGCGGCCGGGCGGCGCGCTCTTCCTGGAGGTCGGCGCGGGCCAGGGCGCGGCGGTGCGCGCGCTTCTTGAAGGGGCGCCCGGTTTCACGGGCGCGGAAGTATTTCCCGATCTGGCGGGCCTGCCCCGCGTCGTATTTGCCTGCCGGGGCCAAACCTGAAAAATGACAGGGCTCCGTCGCCGGGGTTTTAGACAGAATTCCAATTTTGTGGTACAGTTTTTTCATCAACGCTTCAACAAAAAGATAAAAGGACGGGCGGACTATGAATACGCAAATCAAAGAGGATTTTTTGCCGGCTGAAAAGGGGAAACTTGCGGATCTGCTGGAACGGAACGCGTCGCAGTGGCCGGATGAGACGGCGCTCATCGAGCTGAACCCGATCCATGACGAGGCGAAAAACCTTGCCTGGAAGGAATACTCGCTCGTCGAGACGGGGCATTCGGTACACTACCGTTCGGAGCTGACGTGGCGGCAGTTTGACGACCAGGCGAACCGCGTGGCAAATATGCTTCTTGCGCACGGGGTGAATCGTGGCGACAAGATCGCGATGCTGTTGATGAACTGTATCGACTGGCTGCCGGTTTATTTTGGGATCCTGAAAACAGGCGCGCTTGCGGTGCCGATGAACTTCCGTTATACGTCGGAGGAGATTGCGTACTGCACGGAGCTTTCGGAGTCGACGGCGCTTTTCTTCGCGTCCGAGTTTCTGGAGCGCGTGGAGGCGGTGCGTGAGAGCGATCTGATGTCGGGCATCCGCGAGTATTATTGGGTCGGTATGGATCCGCCCGCGTACACGACGCCGTTTGAGGAGACCGTGCATGGGTTTTCGGCGGAGCGCCCGGAAACCGCCGGGACGATTTCGCCCGACGACAACGCGGCCATTTATTTCTCCTCGGGGACGACGGGATTTCCGAAAGCAATCCTGCACACGCAGAACGGCCTGTATACGGCGGCGGTTACAGAATATATGCATCACAGCCAGCGGCATGAGGACGTATTTCTGCTGATCCCGCCGCTCTACCATACGGGCGCGAAAATGCATTGGTTCGGCTCGCTTATGTCGGGAGGAAGGACGATCCTGCTGAAAGGTACGGATCCGGGATGGCTGCTACATGTGGCGGCGACGGAACACGCTTCGGTCGTATGGCTGCTCGTGCCGTGGGCGCGAGACATCCTTGACCATATCGAGCGCTTTCCGGAGGAAATGAAAAACCTTGACCTGTCATCCTGGCGCCTCATGCATATCGGCGCGCAGCCGGTTCCGCCGAGCCTGATCAAGCGCTGGAAAGAAGTTTTTCCGCAGCATGAGTATGATACGAATTACGGGCTGTCCGAATCCACAGGCCCGGGCTGCGTGCATCTTGGCGTCGAAAACATCCACAAGGTCGGCGCGATCGGGCGTGCCGGGTACAATTGGGAAACGCGCATTGTGGACGAGGGCGGTGAAGACGTCGCGCCCGGCACGGTGGGCGAGCTGATCGTGCGCGGGCCCGGGGTGATGAAAGAATATTACCGCAATCCCGAAGCGACCGCCGAGGCCATACGGGACGGCTGGCTGCATACGGGCGATATGGCGAAAGAGGACGAGGACGGTTTCATCTTTCTGGTGGACCGCAAAAAAGATGTGATCATCACGGGCGGCGAAAATATCTATCCGGTGCAGATCGAGGATTTCCTGAACGCGTTTGAACCGGTCAAGGATGTTGCGGTGATCGGCGTTCCCGACGAACGGCTCGGCGAGATCGCGCTCGCCGTGATCGAGCTCAAGCCCGGCCGGGAGGATGTGACCGAGGCGGACGTACGCGCCTGGCTCGAGGAGCTCCCGCGTTACAAACGCCCGCGCGCCATTGTCTTTGAACCCGTACCGCGAAACGCGACCGGAAAGATCGAAAAACCAAAACTGCGGGAGCGTTTCGGCGCGGTGGAACTCGTCGCGCAGCAGACGGAGGAATAACAGGGTTTTCGCGTTATGCGGACAGCGAATAGCTAAAATTTGTTACACAGTCACACTTGATTTGATGAATGTAATAGTTTATGATTCAGGTAGTCAAAAATGATGAAACAAACCGTCAGGGCGCAGCCGGAGTGGGGTTGCAAGCAGAGGGAAAATCACAAATGAGGCAAGGGGAAACGGAAATATGGCCTTTTGCAGGAATGGAAAAGGAGCGACAATATGGCGAGCCAACTCACCCTTGATTACGACAAGGTATATGAGCAGACGGCGGCGATGAAAGCGCAGCTTGACGCGGCGCTGAAGGACATGGATGGCAAGTACCGGCAGCTTGACCCGCTGATCGAGCAAACGGACGGCGCCGCCAACGCCGCGCTGAAAGAGGCGGCCGCGGCGAACCAAAAGAAATCCCGCACATCGGCGGAAACGCTGAAGAAGCTGCTGTCTTTCATTGAGAACTCCGCCAAAAGCACGAAAGAAATAGACGAGGCAATCGAACGTATTTTCGGGGCTTCCGCCCCGCAGCCCACAGGGCGGTGGTGATGGTATGCCTGCCGGGTTTTTAGGCCAAGCCGTAAAAGAATATCTGAAAGAAGTGGAAGGGCCTTTGGAAGCCGCGGCTAAGGCACACAGCAAAGACCCTTTCCGGGACTATCATAGCAG
>WRFF01000022.1 GCA_009778945.1 Clostridiales bacterium
CGCCACAGTCCCCGCAGAAACGAGACAAGCAGCGCGGTCCCTGTCACGCCGTCCACGTCATAATCCCCGTAAACGCAAATTTTCTTTCCCGTTTGCAAGGCTCCCGTCAAAAAATCCGCCGCCGCTTCCATATCCGGGAGCAGCAGCGGATCATAGGTCAGCTTCGGTTTTTCGCTCAGGTATTCGCGGACCGCCTCGTCTCCGGTGATTCCGCGGCCGGCCAGCACTTTTCTGACGATCTCTTCAGGGTTTCGGCTTAATGTCTCCGTTTTTTCGATCAATGTTTCTCTATAGATAGTTCATGGGGTTTACCGCCGTTCCATTCACATACACCCCGAAATGGACGTGCGGCCCGGTGCTTTCTCCGGTCGAGCCGGCATAGGAAATCACCTGCCCGCGCGTCACGTGTTGTCCCACCGAAACCGCCAGCGACTGATTGTGCCCGTAGAGCGTGACGATATCCTTGCCGCTGCTGTCGACGCCGTGATCGATCATAACCGCGTTGCCGTAGCCGCCGTACCAGCTCGCCGTAATGACAACGCCGTCCGCCGCCGCGTGTACCGGCGTTCCGTAAGGGACGCCGATATCGATCCCCGGGTGGTTCTCCGGCAGTCTCGTTATGGGATTGATGCGCGGCCCGAATCCGCACGTGATCGGGCCCTGTACCGGCCATGACAGCACGCCGCCGCTGTATACCCCGGTGCCCGTGCGGTTGGCTAACTCCGCCTCGATTTGTTTGGACGCCGCCTCTTCCGCCGCGATATTGTCAACGGCGGCGTCGCGAATGGCTTTCTGCGCCGCCTCGGCGGTCGCAAGCTGGGATTTCTTTGTCACAAGGCTTGCCTGGGTTTGTTCCATCGCCGTTTCCTCGGAAACAAGCTGCGTTTGAATCGTTTCAAGGCCTTTTTTAGCGGTCTCCAAAGCGCCCAATTTTTGCTGCATCTCCGTAAGCAGTCCCTGATCGCTTTTGTTGATCGTCTGGATCATATCGAGATTGGAGAGAAAGTCCGTGATATTCTCGGAGCCGAGCAGCACGACGAGCACATTGTCGTTGTCCGTCTCGTACATCACACGCAGCCTTTGATCCAAATCGCTGTTCTGGTTGGTGATATCCCGATCCATCTGGGTGATCTGGGCCTTCTTCGCGTCAATCTGCGTATTGTAATCCGTGATCTTTGCCTGTTGCGCCGTGATCTGCGCCTGCTGCGCCGTGATCTGTCCGTTCAGGGTCGTGATCGTTGTCGCGATCGTATTCAGGGTCGTGACCGCCGTGTCATAATCTTTTTGCGCGGCGGCCAGATTGTTTTGTATATTTCTCAGATCCTGGCTCAACTGGTCGTTCGACTCGCCGCCCAGAGAGGACGTATCCGCCGCAAAGGCCGGAGACGGCGCCGCCGCCGGCAGCGCAAAAGCAACTGCGGAAACCACGCAGACAAAAAGGCCGGCGATCCGCATCCGGAAGATTCTTTTTTTCTTATGAAAATTTTTAATTTTTTTCTTATTTTCCATGTTTACAGGTAGTTCATCGGATTCTGCGGCACGCCGTTCAAACGCACCTCGAAATGGACATGCGGCCCGGTGCTGTTCCCGGTCGACCCCGCGTAGGAAATCACCTGCCCGCGCGCCACGACCTGCCCGGCCGAGCACGCGAACGACTGGTTGTGCCCGTAAAGCGTGACGATCCCGCTCCCGTTATCGATCATGACCAGATTGCCGTAGCCGCCGTACCAACTGGCGCTGATCACGACGCCGTCCGCCGCCGCGTGTACCGGCGTTCCGTACGGTACGCCGATATCGATCCCCGCATGCAGGGCATACACTCCCGTAGCGGGATCGACGCGCATCCCGAACGTACTCGTGATCGGGCCCTGTACCGGCCAGGACAGCGCGCCTCCGCCGTATGTCCAGGTAGTCTTGCGCGCGGCCAGTTCCGATTCGATTTGTTTGGATGACGCCTCCATCGCTGCGATGTTCTCCACAGCGGCGTCGCGAATAGCCTTCTGCGCCGCTTCGGTGGTTGCAAGCTGGGATTTCTTCGATACAAGACTCGCTTGAGTCTGTTCCAGCGCCGTTTCCTCGGAAACAAGCTGTGTTTGAATCGTTTCAAGGTCTTTTTTAGCTGTCTCCAAAGCGCTCAATTTTTGCTGCATCTCCGAGAGCAAGTTCTGATCGCTTTTGTTGATTGTCTGGATCATATCGAGATTGGAGAGAAAGTCCACAATGTTTTCCGAGCCAAACAATACAACGAGCATATTGTCGTTGTCTGTTTCATACATCACGCGCAGCCTTTGGTTCAGGTTGCTGTTCTGGTCGGTGATGTCCGTATCCATCTGGGTGATCTGGGTTTTCTTTGTATCGATCTGCGTGTTGTAATCCGTGATCTTTGCCTGCTGGGCCGTGATCTTCGCCTGCTGGTCCGCGATCTGTCCGTTCAGGGTTGTGATCGTTGTCGCAATCACATTCAAAGTCTTGACCGCCGTGTCGTAATCCTTTTGCGCAGCGGCCAGATTTTTCTGTATGTTTTCCAGATCGCTGTTCAGTTGATCATTCGACTTGCCGCTCAGGGAATCCGTCGCAAAGGCCGGGGACGGCGCCATCGCGGGCAGCGCAAAAGCAACCGTGGAGACCACGCAAACCAAAAGGACGGCGGCCTGCGTCCGGAAGAGTCTTTTGTTCTTATGAAAATTTAGCATCCTCATTTCTCCAGGAAACGGCGAATCGAGATGATGGACCCGCAGGCCCCGACGCTGACGCCGATCGCCGCAAAGATGATCGCGAGGTTGAAATTCAGAAAACTTTCGTTTACGAAGCTGTTTGACATCAGGAGCAAAAAGTCCGAACCGAACCGTGCGATGAAATAGTGGTACAGCACCCCGACCACAACCGACGCAATGGCTGCCGCAATCAGGCCAAGCACCACGCCTTCGAGCAGGAAAGGCCCGCGTATAAACCAATTCGTCGCGCCTACATAGCGCATGATAGAGATCTCCCGTTCCCGCGCGAGCACGGTGAGTTTGATCGTATTGGAAACCACAAGGATCGAAATGAAGATCAGGACGAGGATAATGATAAGCGAGACGATCTGCACCACCCGCGTGATCTGAAGGAGCTTGTCAACCGTATCCTGGCTGTAACTCACCTTTTCCACACCGCTCATCGTCTTCACGTGATCGACGATCGACGTCGCCTGATTGAGGTCGGAGATATTGATGATTACGCTGTTTGGCAGCGGGTTCGACTGCAGCCGGTCGAGCAGGCCCGCGTTTGCGCCCCATTTCACCTTCCACTGCTGAAGCGCCTCTTCGCGCGACAGATACGACGTACCCGACACGCCGGACAGTTTTTCGATCTGCGATTGGAGCTGCGCCGCCTGGTCCTTGGCCACATCATCTTGCAGGTATACCTGCACCTGATCGAAATCCTGTTTGATCCCTTCCGTCATATTGTTAATGTTCACAACGATCACAAAGAAAATGCCAAGCACCAAAAGGATCGCGGTAATCGACGCGAGCGACGCCGCCGTCATCGCCTTGTTGCGGCCAATCTGCAGAAAAGCCTGCTTGAACGCAAGAAACACTCTCATCAGATCGGCAGCGCCTCCTCCGACGCGGGGCGGCAAACGACGGGATCGTCGTCCATCTCCGGGTGATACAGGCCGCCAAGTTCATCGCGCACGATCCTGCCGCCGCGAATGGCCACCACGCGCTTGTTCATCGCGTTGACGATCTCGCGGCTGTGCGTCACCATCAGGACGGTCGTGCCGCGCCGGTTGATCTGCTCAAGCAGCCGCATGATCTCCCACCCCGTGTCAGGATCGAGATTGCCCGTCGGCTCGTCCGCGATCAGGACGTCCGGGTTGTTGATGATCGCGCGCGCGATCGCGACGCGCTGCTGTTCGCCGATGGAGATCTCGTTCGGCAGCTTCTCCGCTTCCGCCGTCAGCCCGACAAGCTCAAGCGCCTGCGGCACCTGCCGTTTGATGGCGCGGGCGGGCCGGTGCACAATTTCCATCGCGAACGCGATATTTTCGTAGATCGTTTTTTTGGGCAGCAGGCTGAAATCCTGAAAGACGATGCCCATGCTGCGCCGGTGTCCCGGAATCAAGCGCGGCGGCAGCTTTGTGATGTCATAATCCTTATAATAAATATGCCCTTTGTCCACGTCCAAAAGTTTGAGCATAAGTTTGACAAAGGTCGATTTGCCCGCGCCGGAAGGGCCGACGAGAAAGACGAATTCTCCATCGCCCACCGTAATGCTGATATTATCCACGCCGACATTGGCGCCGTAATGCTTCGTGACATCTTTAAATTCAATCATTATAGAAAAACTCCATGTTCGTATTTTACCCGCAGAGGCTTGGGGAACCAACAAAATCCCGCCTACAATTCCGTTACAGGTGCATTACATAACGTTTCCCGGGGAAACTTCCTATTCTTCGTATTTGACAAAATTTATTTAACCTTCTATAATATTCCAATAATGAATATCGAACGGGAAGATCGAAGATTAATACGGCGATTGTCGCGCGAAACCCCGATACAAAACGGCGCGCGGCCGGAGAAAACGCGGAAGATCGGCGTCGTCGGCGCCTGTGCGGGCGCGGGCGTCACCACGGTCGTTTTCGCGCTTGCGGAATACCTCGCGGCGCAGCGGCGGCCGGCGCATGCCCGGGGAAGGAAGCTGCCGGAGAAACCTGTCGGCGTACTTGAGCTGCGGGCGGACGCAGGCTCGCTCGCGGGCTGCCCGTATGACAAGCTCGGCGCAGACCGGCATTTCGCGGGAAGAAATTACGTCGCTTTTCATCGCCTTGCCGCGGACGGAATCCCTTGCGGAGGGCTGTTCAATATCAGCGGCGGCGTGAACTGGGCGCTGCGGCTGCCCGCCGCCGGGCAGCCGGACGAACCCCTCCCCGTTTCTGCGCTTTTACGCCTGGCGGACGCTGTGCCCGGCGATCCTCTGTTTTGCGATATTGCATCTTCCGCAGGCCGTGAAGTCCTTGCGGAACTCCTCGCGGATATGCACCAAATTGTCTGCATCGTTGATCCCCTTCCCTCTCGGCTGCTTGCTTCGCCGGAGCGCATCGGCTATATCCGCGCCGCCGAAGCGCGCGGCAATCCGGTCGTTTGGGTCGTTAACAAGATGAACGCGGGCGTCAACCGAAAGGAACTCTTCCGCTTCCTCGCGCTGAAAGATCCGGTTTTTCTCCCGGCGCTGCCGGCGGAAACCCTTTACACTACAGAATACGCCTGCCGCTCCGTTGCCGCCGAACCGTCTTTCGCGCCGGCCTTTGCGGAAATTATCGCGCGTCTTTGGGGGAAACTTTGATTCAATTGGTGTATAATTTGAAGGCTTGGTTCGATTCATGAAACGAATCGATGGCAGATCTCATGCAGCGATTCCCAAACATTGATTTTGCGGAATCTGCTGCCGGAAAAAACATATGCACGGAAAGGAGTAGATCATGTCAAACAAAATTCTTTTTAAAGGCGGAAAAGTCGTGACGGATTCCGGCGCATTCAAAGCCGATGTCGCGGTTACCGACGAAAAAATCACCGCGGTCGCAACCGCAATCAAGCCTTCGCCGGACATGCAGGTCATCGACTGTCGCGGGAAGCTCATACTTCCCGGCGCAATTGACGCGCACACGCATCTCGCCATGCCATTTGGCGGCACCATTTCCACGGACGATTATGAGACCGGCACAAGGTCGGCGGCTTGCGGCGGGACGACGACGGTCTTTGATTTCGCCATGCAAGACTTTGACGAGACTTTCCCGGACACGGTCAAGCGGCGCGACGCGCTTGCCTCCGTGCAGGCAACCGTCGATTATTCGTTCCATCTCGCCGTCAAGGACGTGAAGGGCAAGCTGCTCTACACGATGGAGGACGCGGTCAAGATGGGCGTACCGAGTTTCAAGGTCTTCATGGTCTACGATTTCGGCGTGACGGACGGCGTTTTCTACGAGGTGCTCGACCACAGCAAGCGCATCGGCGCGCTGCTCGGCGTACACGCGGAGAACAACGAGCTCGTGAATTATTTCACGAACAAATTTGTTTCGGAGAAAAAGATGGATCCGTGGTATCACTACATGTCCAGGCCGGAGAAGGTCGAGGGCGAAGCCGATGTGCGCGCAATCAATCTCGCGAAAGCCGCGGGCGCTCCCCTCTACATCGTGCATCTCGCGGACAAGCAGGGCGTGGACGCCGTCACGGCGGCGCGCGACGAAGGCTTCCCGATCTTTGCGGAGACCTGCCCGCAGTACCTGTATTTCACGAGCGACGTCTACAAGCGGCCGGACGCGCGCAATTTTGTATGCTCGCCGCCGATGAAGGGCAAAGAATCGCAGAATGCGATTTGGGACGCGATCGCGCGCGGCGACATTTCGACCGTCGCGACCGATCACTGCCCCTTCCTGCAGAAGGAAAAAGATTGGGGCAAGAAAGATTTCCGCCTCATTCCGAACGGCTGCGCCGGCGTCGAAAATATGTATCCGTACATGCTTTCCGAGGCGAACAAAGGGCGCCTCTCGTTCAGCAAGGTCGTCGAACTCTGCTCGACGAATGTGGCAAAAATCTTTGGGCTCTCGTATTGCAAGGGCGCCATTGAGGCCGGGCGTGACGCGGACATCGTCGTCTACGATCCGAAGAAGCGCTTCACCGTCACGAATAAGGCTATGCACGGCGCGACCGACCATACGATCTGGGAAGGCGCGGAGCTTAAGGGCTATCCGGAACAGACCTGGAGCCGCGGGCGCCTGGTCTTCAAGGACGGAAAATTCCTTGGCAAAAAAGGCGAAGGAAAATTCATCGCCTGCAAACCGATCCATCTGAAGACGCCGGATTTGAACAATATTTAACAGCGGAGTTTGTATGGCGGCCATCAAGACAGCGGACGAAATTCAGAAACTAAAAGCGGCAGCGAAGGCGGGAAACACCGCCTTCGCGTGTATTTCCCCCTTGCTTGTACCCGGGCGCACCGAACGTGAGATTGCGCGCCTGATGGAGGGTTTCGCGCGGGAAGCGGCCACGCGCTCCGGAGGCGTTTGGGGCGGCCTCTCTTTCCCGCCGATCATCGCTTCGGGGCCTAACGGCGCGTCGCCGCACGCGGAACTGACGGATCGTGCGCTTGAGGCGGGCGATTTTGTAACCATCGACTTCGGCGTCCTCGTGGACGGATACGCGAGCGACAAGACACGCACCTACGGTATCGGTGAAGTATCCGATGAACAGCGCAGGATATACGGGATTGTGGAGAAGGCCCAGAAAGCGGGCCTGACCGCGGCGCGGGCGGGCCTCCCCTGCAGGGAACTTGACGCGGTCTGCCGCACAATCATCGCGGAAGCGGGTTACGGGGAGTATTTCGTCCACACGACGGGGCACGGCGTCGGCACGGAGGTGCATGAAGACCCGCGCATCGGAAAAGAGTCGGAGGAAATCCTGGCCGCGGGCATGGTCGTCACCATAGAGCCCGGTATTTATATCGAAGGATGGGGAGGCGTCCGCATCGAAGACACGGCCGTCATTCTTGAATCCGGCTGTGAGGTCATCACGGGAGGGTAGTACTGCCGCCTCCGCTGCCGCCGGAAATCGAAGCGGCGGCTTCGCTCAGCCAGCGTTCCGGATTGAGTTCGTTGGGGACAAAGCCGTTGATGATATCCAGAAGCGGGTTGTTTTGGTAGATGAAGGACGCGATGATAGAGTTGTCCATCTGCGACTGAATAAAAGCGTAGGCGCTTGGATTGAGCGTATAGGAAAGCGGCATGATCAGCGCGAAAATAACGAGAATCGCGATAACGCTCGAAAAGAGCCCCAACAAAAGACCGACAAAGCCGTCGACAAAACCCAAAAAACCACCGTGAAACTTCTTGGAGAACAACAGCGTCAGCACCAGGAGGATGATCTTGATGCCCAGGATGATGCCTACAAAGACAAGAATCGTGAATACATGGCCCGTAAGGCTGTTCGCCACTTCGGCCGCGCGCGCGGCGGCGTCCGTGCTGGCCGCCGCGGCCACGCCCGCCGGCACCTGCGAGGTGGCGCCGTTTTCGTACAGGCTGACAAACTGATTGCAGATAAGCAGGATCCGGTCGCCGAGCCTCGCGTACCAATCCGTATGCGCGAGAATCCAAGCCGCCACCTGATTATGAAATAAAAACGCAAGGAGCAATGCGCCGACCCATCCGACAAGCCTGGTAAGGGAAATCAGAAAACCGGCGCGGAATCCGTATACCGCGCACAGCACAACGATCACGACGATCAGAACATCAAAAAACATGTAGATCTCTCCAACGCTTCATATCATTTTTTAGTATATCATATGTAATCAGACTTCTGCCCCGCTTCTGTTTTCGGCGACAAAGCGCCGAATCGTTTTTTTCGTCGTGACGTCGAACGGCTCGCTCCGCAGATATACCTTCCGGATCTTTTTGAACATCGGCTGCCCCTCGTTGACGGCGTTCACCGCGTCCCAAAGCAGCTTGCCGACCGCTTCGCTGTCCGCGTTTTCCCCGAGCACGCGCACAACCTCTTCCTCGTCGGGAATGATTGTCGCGGCGATAATCGTATCGTCCGAGCGCCCGCTCTCAACTTCAAACACCATGAGCTCGCCGATGATCCCATGCCGCGAAAGCAGGTATTCAAGCTCCTCCGGGTAGACATTCTTGCCGTTTTTCGTAATGATGACGTTTTTCTTGCGCCCCGTGATGAAAACAAAGCGGTCTTTCAGGTACCCGTAGTCGCCCGTGTGGAACCATTCGCCCTCCATAACTTCCCCTGTCGCTTCTTCATCTTTATAATACCCCATCATCACATGCTGGCCCGCGAGACAGATCTCTCCGATCCCCGTCTCGGGATCCGCGTCCACGATCTTCGCGTCGAAACCGGGCACCAGATAACCGGCGCTCGCGCTGTTGCCGCCGAAAATAGGGTTGAGCGCCGCGATCGGCGCGCATTCGGTAAGCCCGTAGCCCTGCACCGTATTGACGCCGAACGCCTTGATGCCGTCGACCACGGCAGGATCGATAGCCGCGCCGCCGCAAATCAGGAGGCGCATCTTGCCGCCGAACAGCTCGCGAATTTGTTTAAAGAAGAGCCCGCCCAAATCGATATGGACCTTCTTCGTGACATTATTGATTTTGATTACGCGGCGCAGCGTATCGGCTTTTCCGCCCTTCTCCGCATTTTGCCAGACTTTTTTATAGAGATTTTCAAAAATCAGCGGCACGCCGAGGAAAACGGTCGGATGCGCTTCCGAGAGATTGTCCACAATATAACGGAGGCCTTCGCAATACGCAATGGAAGAACCCTGCGCAAGCGGAATCAGAAAGCCGCAGGTAGCCTCATAGGTATGGTGTACGGGGAGGACGGAAAAGAAGACGTCTTCCGGCACGATACCGATGACGACCGTCGGGATCATCATTTCCGCGCAGATATTGCGGTGGTTCAGCATCACGCCCTTGGCGAATCCCGTCGTGCCCGCCGTAAAGAGCAGGATCCCGAGGCGTTCGGCGTCGATCTGCGCGTCCAGGAATTCGCGGTTTCCCGCCGTGAGGAGAGCCTCGCCCTCGGTCGCAAGCGCGTTCGAGGAGACTTCAAAACCCTTCAGGCTGTCCGCTTCCGTGTTCCTTTGATTGTTGATAAAAAACCGGACGCCGGTTT
Source organism: Clostridiales bacterium (assembly GCA_009778945.1). GTDB lineage: Bacteria > Bacillota > Clostridia > Peptostreptococcales > Anaerovoracaceae > WRFF01. The sequence goes on from WRFF01000022.1 coordinate 9,657, forward strand.
TGCCGTGTTCCCTGATCTGCTCCATCATCGGCGCGAATTTCCTGTCGTAAAAGACCGCTTCCACATCGCCGTTCACGAGCAGCTGCTCAATTTCATCCTGCGGAAGCTCTTTATCAAGCGGCACCACAACGCCTGCCCCGCAGACGATTGCAAGATAGGCGGTCGCCCAGTGATAGCTGTTGTCGCCTATGACGGAGATATGCGCGCCGGCCAGCCCGCGGGCGAGCAGCGCCGTCCCCAGCGCGTTGACGCGCGCGAGCGCTTCATTATACGTAATCATCTGATAGGGTTCTTTGTGGGAAGGTTTTTCCCAAAACGCGGGGCGATCCGGCCACTGCGCCGCGCTCTCTTCAAACATACCCTTGATCGTAACCATGGGGCGAATATTCATAAATTTTACACGCGGATCCGTTTTATGGCTCTCGAAAAGCATGTCGATCATCGCCTGCGCGCGCGCTTTGTCGCGCGCCACGATCCGCTCATACTCATCCTGCGGTATTCTCTCTTTATACGCCATCGGTTCAACCTCCTTATTTGCGCACCTATCCCGATTTGTAAGGCAAATCGCTGGAAGGCGCCACTTGAGGATTCCCAAAATCCCTGATTTTGCGGAATCCACCATGCGGGAAGAAAAATCAATACTATTGTAACATGAAACCGGTCGGCGAACGGGGCCGTAAAATACAAAAACCGATGCGTTTGATTGAAGGAGTAAAACACATCGGTTAGGATAATCGCTGTCCTGCTACCGTTTGAGTGGGAGAATAAAACGGCGGAGCATCGGTCAGCGGAGTGAGCTGCCATGTAATTTGCCAACATTCATTATTATAAGTAAGCTATAAGTTAGGAATGTCAAGAAACCCTTATTTACTATATTCTTATTGATTTTGGATTTTTCCACCACACCCAAATGGGTAAAATTTGGAATGAAAAATCGACGAGAAAATACCAACAGTTGTATTTCGTTATGACAGCGCGGCCCCGATCGCGCCCGCAATCTCCGGTTCGGGCGGAACTTCCACCGGCTCGCCAAGCCGCTCGGAAAGCGCGCGCACGACGCCCCGGTTATTCGCAACGCCGCCGGTCATCAGATAGGGCGGGCACGCAGACGCGCGCTTCAGCAGCACTTCGTTGCGCTGCGCGATCGCGCGGCAGAGCGCCCACAGAATATCCTCGACGCGTTTGCCTTGCGCCACAAGCGAGACCACTTCGGATTCCGCAAAGACCGTGCACATGCTGCTGATCACCAGCCGCTCCCGCGCCGTCAGGGCAAGGCCCCCGATCTCCGCCAGCGGCACGCCGAGCGAATGCGCCGTCATTTCCAGAAAGCGCCCCGTCCCGGCCGCGCATTTGTCGTTCATCGCGAAATCCGCGACCTTCCCGTCCTCGCCGATTCGAATCACTTTGCTGTCCTGCCCGCCGATGTCGATGATCGTGCGAACCTTCGGGCACAGGAAGCGCGCGCCGATCGCATGCGCGGTGATCTCCGTAACCGCCCGGTCCGCAAACGGGACGCCGTCCCGCCCGTACCCCGTCGCAACCGTTTCCGCAATCTCCGCGGCCGCAAGGCCCGCGCGCGCAAGCGCTGTCCGCCGCGCCTCCTCCGCGCTTTCGGCCACGCGGGGCCCCGTCGGAACGACCGCCGAAGCAAGGACCCGGCCCGCCGCGCGGTCAAACAGCGCCGCGTTTGTCGTCGTGGAACCGCTGTCGATGCCCAGGATAACGCCGACACGGGGCGGACCAAGGGTATGCATTGTCTCCACCCCGCCGTCCGGCCGCGCACGCAGTTGTTCGGCAAACGCGAAGACGCGCGTTGCGAGCGCGCCGCTGTCCGCATCTGTGTACTCCGTCTCGAGTTTCAGCACCGGCACGCCGATATCCCCAAGGCTTGCGTATTCGTACGCGTACTGTTCGCAGAACTTCAACGTGTGGTAGACGACCCCTTCCGCTCTTGTGGCTTCAATCCGGTCGAGCAGGCCGGCGCGCCGCGCCGCCGCGCCCGAAGCTGCGCCGTTTCCCTCGCCTTCTTTATCCTGCGCGCCGCATTCCACCATGCGCATGCAGGGATATTTGGAAAATACGCCCCGGATATAAGCGTCCAGTATTTCCTCGCGGGAAGCGCCGTCCGCCGGCAGGCCATAGAGCCGGTTTTTCTGTCCGGAGCAGGTCAGGTCGAATACCACGCGGATATCCGCCCGCTCCAGCGCCGCGCCCAGCGCCGGCGGCGCCTTTGCGCCCGTAATCCCGACCCGCATGGGGGAGCTGACGGGGATAGAAGCGAACAGTTTCCGCGGCGCCTCATTCTCCTCCCGCAGGACCGCAAGCAGACGCGCCGGATCGAAACCGGCGAAACCGTCTCCGCCGCCCGCCTGTTCGATATAGGCTGCATACGCGCGGGCCAGCGCTTCCACACCGCCGCGATAGATTTCCCGCGCGGCGGCGTCCGATTTGACAGGCAGTTCGGTGAGATAAATAAAGCGGCCCGGAAACTCCGCGCGCAGCGCGTCGTACAGACGCCGCGTGCTGTCGCAGCAGTTCGTCAGCAATACGCCGTCCGCGTCCCCGCTTTCGAGCCGCCCGCGGATCTCATCGTACGCGGCCTTTGCAAACGAGCAGACCGTCGGATGCAGCGCCGACTCCGCCGGCGACAGATCCGCGTTCTCCGGCTCAATGTATTCCGTCTCCGCTCCCATCGCCCGCAGAATTTCCGCCGGCGCATACCGGCACTGATACAAAATCCCGGGTTTGCGCCCGGCCTCTGACCTCTTCATGCCCTCGCCTCCAGCATCTCCATAAAGGCGTCTACGCGGGTCTTTATCTGCCCCTCCATGCTGTTGCGCCGGTCGAGCCCGTCGCCGTCGAGAAGCAGGAACGGCACGTCCCGCCCGTCAAACGCGCGTTTCAACTGCGGCGCGCCGCCGATTGACTGCTTGCAGCCCCAATGCCCGAAGCAAATCACGCCGTCGGGCCGCAACGCCTCCGCAAGCCGCAAAACCGCGTCCGTCTTGCGCTCGAACGGCCCATCGTAGATATTCAGGATCATTTTACGTGCGAGCGATTCGAGCGGTTTTTCGGGATCAAGCGGCCCCGCGGGGTCGCCGTCAATGTCAAAATCCGAAGCCATGATGCGGTAGCGCGCGTTATTGTTGAAATATCCTTGCAGGGTCTTTTCGTAAAACGGTATCAGATGGATCCAGAGAACGCGCACGGCGTTCTGTTCCGGCGCGCGCCGCAGCTCCTCCAGCAGCCTCTCATAATAATTTTCGATCTCCGCGCTGCCCAGCAGCAGATGGGTCGCGAAAAGTTTGAACATATGAAGCGTAAGCGTACACGGAAAATCGCGCGAAGCCATGAGCCGCAGCGCCTCGGTATGCATCCGGCGCGTGCGGTTTTCGCACTCAAGCACAGCGGCGAGCGCGGTGGGGTCGAGGCGGCGTCCCGTCCGTTTTTCGAGCAGGGCCACCGTTTCTTCCAGCTGCCGCGTCACATAGCGGACGGTTCCGTCATTGTATTCATAAGGGATATCAAGCACCGCGCCGGGCACGCCGAAGCGCTGCCCGATATGGCGAAAGCTGTTCACGTTGCAATCGCAGGCGAGCGTCGTCGTCAGCGTCATCAGCGGTTTTTCCAGAATTCCGCATTCGGCGGCGCCGAGAAACGCCTTGTGATACGCGCAGAGCGTATCGGAAAGCCCCGCGTTTTCCCCTTCGACGAGGAGCCTGTCCTCGATGCGAAAGCCTCCCATAAACGAAGAAAAGCATTCGATCGACAGCGGCGTAAGGCCGAACGCGAGCACAAGTTCCGTCGGCGCGAACAAATTGACCCAAGCCGTCCGTTCGGGATGCGCGAACGCGCGGGAAACCGAAGCGACCGCAATGCGGTTGAGCAGCGTCAGCGATTTCGGAATCTCTCTGTCCACTCCCGCGCGCAGCCGGAGACGGGCCCGCTCGTACGCAAGCCCGAGCCGCAGCATCCGCCGCGCCCGGGCCGGTTTGGGGCCGATCTGTTTTTTCAGGAGATTTCCGTAAGCCTGAACACCATCCATGCCCTATAGAATAGCACACTAGGTCCATCTTAATCATGCACGAAGTGGTATACTCATTGAATGGCAAACGACAACGACAATGGCAGACAGCCCGGATTTGTAAAGAAACATCTTCCCATTATCATCACCGTCGGGCTCGCGGCCGGTTTTCTCTCGGGATTTTTCGGGATAGGCGGCGGCAGCGTTATTGTCCCCGCGCTGGTGGCGATCGGCTTCAGCCAGCGGAACGCCGCCGCGACTTCGCTCATCGCAATCCTTCCCGCCGCCGTAGCAGGCGTCTTTTCCTATATAAGCAGCGGAAATATCGATTGGCCGGCGGCTGTCGCCATCGCTGTGGGTTCCGTGATCGGGGCGCAATTCGGCGCCATATTGCTCGCAAAGCTCCCGGAAGCGGTGCTCCGGTGGGGTTTCGCTGCTTTTATGATCGTTATGGCCATTGCGCAATTCACCCTGACTCCAAACCGCGGCGCCGAAGTCGCGCTCGGCCCTTCCAACATCGCTTTTCTATTTTTCTTAGGCATAGCCACGGGCGTTCTCGCGGGTATCTTCGGCATCGGCGGCGGGTTCATCGTGGTTACGGGCTATACGTTTCTGCTCGGCGGCTCCGACGTTACCGCGCGGGGCACGTCTCTTTTGATGATGATCCCTACGACGTTTTCCGGTACGATCCGCAATATGAAAAACAAGCTTACGGACGTACGCACCGGTCTTGTTATCGGGCTTATCGCCGCCGCCATGACACCGTTCGGGAAGATGGCCATGACGAACCTTTCGCCCAAAACGGACGCGACCCTCGTTGGCGTATTTCTCTGCGCGCTCGTCATCCGATCCGTGTATACAGCGATCAAATATAGAAAAAACGCTTGATTTTTTGCTTGATTATCGTCTATTTCCCCGTATGTACTGCAAGGGGCGCATTCAAATTTTCGAGTTTCGTTAAAGTTTTTATTTTGTAATCTTTCACCAATCCCCTTGAAATAATCCCCCTATCTGATATTATAGATAAACTACTCTCGAACAGGAAAGTGTTTCCATTTTTGAGGGGCATCTACACAAGGCGGCTCCGGCGCTGTTTGCCGGTTCGGTCGGGGGGGAAACGCTGATCAAAAAGAATCCGTGTTTCCAATGAAGAAAGGAAACCAGAACATGTCGAACAATACTCAAATGAATAAACCTATTCTGTTTTACGACGAAAAAGAAGCCGTACAAAAAATCCATTCGGATATCCCCGCAGCGCGCTGCGCAATCTGTGAAAAGCGCACCGGAGCCATCCATTTCAAAGGGCAAGCAATCTGCAGAAACTGTCTGCAGGAACTTCGGGGGTTCTAATACAGCAGCTTTTCACAGCCCGGCGGAAAGGTGTCATAAAGTTTCCGTGAGGAGCACGAACATTTCGGGGAAAGCTTCGCGCGCACGCGCCTCAGCAGCTTCGGCCACGGCACGGTTTTGAAAACATGCAAATACGGTCGGCCCGCTGCCGCTCATCAGAACGCTGCCTGAAGATTCACAGATCTCCCGCATCCGCTCGAAAATTTCGGCGACGATTGGGTAACGCGCGGCCGTCACCGGCTGCAGATCGTTGCGAAAGCCCGCGGGGCACTGGCCGGAAACGGGCGAAGC
>WRFF01000023.1 GCA_009778945.1 Clostridiales bacterium
ATCACGAGAACTTCCGACGGCCCCGCAATCATATCGATATCGACAACGCCAAAAAGCAGGCGTTTCGCGGTCGCTACGTAGAGATTGCCGGGGCCGACGATTTTGTCCACACGCGGGAAGGCGCCCGTCCCATACGCGAGCGCCGCAAGCGCCTGCGCGCCGCCCGCAAGAATCACCTGATCGACGCCCGCGATATACGCCGCGCCGAGAATCCCGTTCATCTCTTCACGCGGCGGCGTGACCATGACAATCGTCCCCACCTCCGCGAGCTTCGCGGGAATCGCGTTCATCAGCACCGTAGACGGATAGGCCGCGGTGCCGCCGGGCACGTAGAGGCCGACAGCCGTAAGGCCGCGCACGATTTGCCCGATTACCGTGCCGTCCTCCCGTTTTTCCTCATAGCCGTGCGTTTCCTGCTTTGCGTGATAGAGGCGAATATTGTCCGCCGCGTGCAAAAGCGCCAAAGCAAGCGCGTCCGGCAGCGCCTCGAACGCCTTCTTGAGGTCTTTCCGTTCAAACGTGCGCAGGCCTCCCGCGGCCGCCGCTTCGCCGTCAAACATCGCCGTATAGCGCAGCACCGCGGCGTCGCCTTCCGCGCGCACCGCCTCAAGGATCTCGCGCACGCGCGTTTCGATCTCCGCGCCGGGCGCGCCGCCGCGCCCGGCCAGCGCCGCAAGCGCTTCTTTTTCCCTCTTTCCGTCCGCTTCTATGATTTTAATCATTTATATAAATTTGCCTCTCGTACGCTTCACCCGTTTTCGCCTGCCGCTTTCAGCCGCGCCGCGAACGCCTCAATCTCGGCCTTGCGCAGTTTCATGCCGGTGACGTTTACGATGAGACGCGCGGAAATCTCCCGGATCGTTCCCGCTACTTCGAGCCCGTTTTCCTTCAGCGTCGTACCGGTTTCGACGATATCGACGATCGCGTCCGCAAGGCCGAGCAGCGGCGCGATCTCGACGGAGCCGTCAATGCGTATGATGCGGACGTCGAGCCCCAGACGCTCAAAATGGCGCGCCGCGAATTCCGGATACTTCGTCGCGACCGAGGTCGGCGCCTCGCCGCAAAGCACGCGGCTGCCCTTCGGCGCCGCCAGCGCAAACCGGCATCCCCCGATGCCGAGATCCATGATTTCATAATAGGTTCCGCCCTGTTCAAGCATCGTATCCTTGCCGACAATGCCGATGTCGCAGACACCATGTTCGACATAAGTCACGACATCCGGCGCCTTGGCAAGAAAAATCTCGATCCCCGCGCCCGGGATCGGCATCAGAAGCCGGCGGCCTTTCTCCCGCAGCGGCGAGACATCGTAGCCCGCACGCTCCATCAAATCGGAAAAATCCTTTTCAAGGCGCCCTTTCGTAAGCGCGACGCGCAGCGGCTTCGCCTCCGCCCGCGTTCCGGCGTCCCCTTCGCCGCTCCCGGCGGGACCGGCGCCCTGTTCTTCCGCCCGAAGCGCCGCTTCCGTCAGCAAATCGACATTGATGCCGAAGCCCGTCGCCGGCAGGTCCTCGCCGAAATCGCGGAAGAGCGTGTCGTAGCGGCCGCCCGAAAGCAACGGTTCTCCCGCGCTCTCCCCGTAGCCGCGGAAAACGAGCGAACTGTAATATTCCGCCTGATTCACAAGGCCGAGGTCAAGCATCACCTGGTCGCCGAAACCGCGCGCCGAAAGCTCGGACGTGACCTGTTTCAGATAGCGCAGCATCTGCCCGATCTCCTCGCCTGCGCCGGCAAACAGCGCCTGCGCCTCGTCCAGCGCCTCCCCGGCGCCGAACAGGCCCGGCAGCTTCAGCAGCAGGGCGCCGGCTTCCCGGTCGGCGGCGTCATCGAGCGCCTCTTCCAGCGCGGCGTAATTCTTTGAGGTGACGTAACTGTGGATCCGTTCGCGGGCCGCTTCGTCCAAACCGAGGCGTCGCACAAGTTCCTTGTATAGGCCGACATGGCCGATTTCGATACGAAATTGTCCCGCGTAAGACGCCGCCAAAGAACGCGCCGCCAGTTCGATGATCTCGACATCCGACGCAAAACCCGCTTCCCCGATGCATTCGACACCCGCCTGCATGGTTTCCGTATGGCGGCCCCGGTGTTCGGGCTGCCGGCGAAAGACGTTCTGTTCATAATAGAGCTTCAGCGGAAGGCCGCCGCCCTGCAGCTTCGTCGCCGCGAGACGCACGACCGGAATCGTATTGTCGGGCCGGACCGCGAGCAGCCTGCCGCCCGCGTCCGCGAGTTTATACAGTTCCTCCTCGGGGAAATACGCGGCCTTGGATTCAAATACCGAGAGGTATTCAAGCCCGGGCGTACGCACCTGCCGGTAACCGGCCGCCTCAAACACAGCCTCAAGTTCGCGCAGGACGCGGCGCTCCGCCGCCATGCCGGCAAACAGCCGGTCACCCATTCCGTCGGGTGTCTGCTTTCTGCTCCCTGCCATAATTCTCCTTATTCTTCATTCTTCATCGGGCGGCGGATCCATGATTTCATCCACATACCGCACAAAATCCTCGCCCGCGCCAAGCGTATAATCGTACAGAATCTGCTCTTTGAATTCGTATTTCGCAACCTCAATCAACTGCCGCGCGAACGGCGACATCATCAGCTTGTTCTCAAGCGTACGGATCGCGGGAAGCGTATACGCGCCCACGACCAACTGATCCTCCACCGTGACATAGAGGATTTCTTTCACGTCATCGTTAAGCCGGTAAACCTGCGAACTCACATGGCGGTTGTCTTCCTTGAAACTCACATAAAGCTTTCCGCCCTCCGTGAGATTTTGCAGCGCGCCGAGATAGCGCTCGTCCAATTCGTCGAGCACATTGTCCACGGAACCCGCAATCTCGTAGACCGTCACATATTCCGGCCTGGCCAGCTTCATCGCCGCCTCCGCCTCGGAAATCGCGAAGTTCGCGTGAAATTCCAAACCCGCCACGCGCCGGCCGGCGCCTTTTGCGCCGTTCAGCGTGATTTCGCTGACAAGGATGCGGTGCCCGGCGTCCCCTTCCACAACGGATTCGCAGACATAGGATTTTTCGCCCGCCGCAGTTTTCTCCGCGTGGATCTCATTGAGGCAGAGCGTCGAAGATTCCATCCCTTCGGCGAGATCGTGCGAAACCGGCCGTGAAGACAGTTTGCCCACCGGATAGAAATCCCGCGCGAAATACCGCATAAGAAAATAATTGATGAGCTGATTGTCGTTTTCGATGTTCCCGCAGTATAGCCGAAAGAGGCGGTCCTCGCGCTCCTCTTCGATGCTCGTCTCGCGGTCCAGCACAAAGGCGTAGTCGCGCGGGCCGTCCGGAAGCGGCCTGCCGAAGGACGCGTTCATCTTCGCGAATTCCTGCACGAGCCAGGTGGCTTCGTTCATCGAAAGCATGACCTTTTCCGCGCCGAGCCCGCCGAGCATGAACTGTTCCACTTCCCGCAGCTCGTCCTCGTTGTCTCCGTAGATGCCGCGATACGACTCGATCCCTTCCTCCGTCGTTTCGATATAGAAATACTGGTGCAGGGAGCGGCTTTTTCTCGCGTCGGCGAGCGCGCCGGAAAGACTCCATTTCAAATAGATGACGAGCACGCCCATCAGCCTCGTGTTGGTTACGTAAGCGTCGACAAATTTATGTTCGGGCAGCGGACGGCCGAGCGCCCCGCCCCGAATTACTTTTAAATCATTTTTGTTCATGTTCGTTTCCAGAGTAATATTATTCTACCTGCATTCCCCCCGCCGTGCAATGTAAAATGATTTGCTCGTCTATTATTTTATCGATAAAAGAAACATCGGGCTGTTCGGAGAGGGCTCAAAGCCAAGCCTGGTATACAACCTCGCAGCCCCGATGTTGGAAGGCGTAGCCTCAACCGCAAAAGCGGCGGCATTTTCGTTCGCGTCCATTTGATACCGGATAAAATCCGAAGCGATACCGCTGTTTCTGTACTCTTTTTTGACATACAGCTCGTCGATATGCAGAATATCCCCGCCGTATTCGTTGCTCCAGAAAAAGACGGAAATGCTGTAGCCGATGACCGTTTCGTCCGCGCATATCATGGTAATGCGCAGCTTTTCGGGATGCGCCAGACTTTCGCAAACGGTCGCTCTTATCTTTGAGGAGTTAATTGGCTGCCCTTCGGGGTCCTCTTCATAAAGGCAGACTATCATCCCGCTCAACTCGCTAAAATCCGCTTCTTCAAAATCCCGGTACGTCACGTCCATCGTTCTTCACATCACTCCGATTTTATGATGACATTGTCCGTCTATTTTCGGTCGAAGAACGGTGATTTGCCGGAAACCGACAGCGGAATACCCATGATAAGTTTGTATTCGCCCAGCAGGCCCAGCGAGGCGGCCGCCTTGCCGATGGTGAACATGATCCGGTTGTCGATTCGGTTGTCGGCCGCTAAGGCCACAGCCGAACCGAGCGCGATCCCCAGATCCATCGGAGCGAATATGCAGGTGGCCCCGGCGGATTTGCAGGCGGCGCAATTTTCAAATCCGCAGAGTTTGCACTTTTCGCTCAGCCCGCGCGTCTCATATTGCGCGCCGACCAGCACCACCGCGCCGCAGGCGTCCACGTTTCCTGCATCCCGAACCATGACGCTGCCGCTTTCGCCTTGAGCGCCGCCGATCCGGCGCATCTCCTCCGCGACCCGCGCCTTATCCTCGCCGGTCAGCACCGCCGTGTCCGTCTGATCGATGCCGCAGGCTTTGGGCGCTGTCCGCGCCGCTGCGCAGACGGCATACGCCAGGTTCAGCACCGCTTGTTCCTCCGCTTTTTTTGAATTAATCATCATAGCAATCCCTTTCCGCAATCACCTTGCTTTATTTATTGATAAAAAAAGGCTCTCCTGTCAATCCGGCAGGAGCCGCCCCCTTTTGATCCACACGAAAAACAGCCGGGGCAATTCAGCCTTTTGCCTGTATTTGTTTCACGGTTTCGACAAACTGGTTTTTCTTTTCTTTCTCGGAACGCGTATCGTTTTCCGTCTTGTTGAAGGCCGCGGCCGCAATGGCGCCGACCGCGCCGAAAGCCGCGCCCGCGATGTTCTGGGACAGCGGGTGAAACTCCATCGTGTATTTGTGGCCCGGCGTCTTGAGCACATTCGCCATGAGGCTGAATTTGGCTTCGATCGCCTTGACGGGCGCGCGGTCAAACACCTCTCCCTTGTTGTCGTAGAGGATAAGTTCCTCCTGATCCGTGATACCGATATACCCGTTTGTCGCTCGCTGCTTCATCCCTTCCACGATATGCACTCCCGCACACTGATACAACCATCCTTCCATCGCAATAATCCCTTTCGTTATAAAAATATCCTGTTATTATTATAGTTATTATAGCGCGCAAAACCGCAAAAGCAAAGATGCACCGTCCAAATTATACGCCCCCTTGACATGTTGTTGATTATGCTTGTAAGCTGTGAAGTTTTTTCAGCAATTTATTGATTCGGGTTTGCTGCGACGGCGTCAAATCGGATTTTCGTTTTTCCAGAACTTCGATAAAGCGGCCCGCGTTCGCGCCGCTGAAACAGACGGAGGCCCGCTCGGCGTGTTGAGGGACTTCCTTCGGCCTGCATTTCTGCAGATGATCCAGGATGATCGGCAAAGCCGCTTCCGCATACCTGTCGCCGGCTCTGCATAATTTCGCGAACACGCTGATGCTGTTGTCAACCGTAATGACGCTTCCGTTTTCGTAAGCGTCTGTTATGGCCGGCAAATTTTTATAAATCGGCTCCGGAGCGCACTCCGCAATCGCGGAAAGGGCCGTCATGCTTCCCCATGCCAACCGGTTATTTTTGGAATGCAGCCCCGAGACAAACGCGTCCGCGTAACCGGCAATCAAGTTCGGGTCTCTTTCCCCTATTTCGTATAACACCTTGATGCAGTCATTGGCGACGGCTTTATCCGTTCCCTGAAACCCCTCGGCGATCTCTTTGATTTCGGCGGCGTCTTTGCGCCGGCACAGATATTCGGCCAGTTCGATATTCGGGATTTCATCATTGCGCCCGAGCTTACAGGCTAATTTTTCAATCATCGTAACACCTCAGAACAAAATTTATATTTCACAGCATCGCAGTATCGGGTGAAATTGACGCACTCAGATTTCGTCTGTCCCGGTTATTCTGCCTTGATTATTATATAGTAAACGAATCAGGGATGGTCGGTTTCTTAAAAGATAAAACGAAAAAAGACGCCTATATGGAAATAGCATCGGATAAATGCCAAATCCGACGTGGACTTGAACAGTCCTTTTGGTTTGACAAGTATATCTACAGACATCATGACTCCTTCTGAAATTTGTTTTTGCGATTGCCTGATTCAGATAATACAGTAAGCGCAAACCGAAAAGCAAGGAACTGCTCGTTATCACGGAATGTCATTATTTATCGAAAATACCTGTATTTATGATAGTTTCGGCTGATTTACGGTTGAAAAATCCAGCGACTATCCGAAAAATATCATAATTTAGCGGAAAATGCCCGTGTTTATGATAATTTTCACTGATATACAGTCAAAGACCCTGCCGACATCTGTAAAACTATCATAAAAACCCTCAAAAATCATAAATTTATGATAATTTGTCCGGCTTGGGGGGCTAAAATGAATACGAACGAGGGAAAATTGTCATCAGAACTATTGAAAAGGGGCATGATTTGACGAAGCCGGCTCCGTCGTTCCCTCACTGTTCGTATCCGGCGCCGCGCGGCGGCCGGCGCGGCCGGACAGGAAAGCGGCGATGACGGCCCCCGCGAGAGCGACTCCGGCCGGAAGCCAAAGGGCCCCGGCCATCGCCCGGGAAAAGGAAGCGGCTACATCAGAGGCAAGGGGCGCGCCTTGTACGTTTTGTTGCAGAATCGCCGGGTTTACGTTATGCGCAGTCAGCAGCGTGTTCATGAGGACCGTCATAAGCGCCGACCCGAGCGCCGATCCGATTTGGCGGACTGTATTGTAGACACCGGCCCCGACGCCGGCTTGCGACAGCGGAAGCTGATGGGTCGCGCTCATGGCGATGGGGCTCCACATGCAGCCGTTCCCCAATCCCAAAACCACGCCGGGAATGAGCAGCAGCCAGATATTCGATGTCGGCGTGAACAAGGTTGTATACGCAATCAAGCCGGCTGCAAACGCCGCCAGCCCAAAACAGGCGACACGGTTTGCGCCGAACTTCGCAACGAAGCTTCTACCCACAAACGGCGCCAGAACAGCGCCGACAACCGCGCTCGGTATCATGAATATAGCTGAGAGCAGCGGGTCGAGGCCTCGCCCGACCTGAATAAAATACATCAGCGGCAGCGACATGCTGGTGACAGCCATCCCGACGAGGAAAATGGCGCTGTTCGCCAGGGAGAAATCACGTGTGCGAAACAGTCCCAACGGAACGAGCGGATTTCGCGCGCGGGTTTGCCAGAAGACAAAAGCGGCAAGGAGGGCAACGCCGGCGATCAGTATGTCGATGATGGTGACCGGCCCCCATATCGGTCCCCATCCGATATCGGAGCCCTCCTGAAGCCCGAAAACGACGAAGAAAATGCCGGCGCCCGACAGCAGCACACCTGTCCAGTCCAAGCGCGGCCTGTTGGTCGGAAATTTCGGGACGAACCGGGCGACGAGGATCAGCCCGACGACGCCGACGGGCACATTGATCAGGAAAATGGACTGCCATCCAACGCCCTGGACAAGAAAGCCTCCAAGCATGGGCCCGACGAGCATAGCCACTCCCGACACCGACCCCCACAGCCCCATCGCGGCCCCGCGTCTGTGCGGAGGGAAGATCTTGACAATGGTCGCCTGGCTTTGCGGCGACATGAACGACCCGCCGACGCCCTGGACCGCCCGCGCCGCGATGAGGACGCCGGCAGACGGGGCAAGCCCGCAGGCCAAAGAGGCTGCCGTAAACACAGCCATGCCGATGAAGAACATATTACGCTGCCCAAACCGGTCGCCAAGCCGTCCGGAAATGAGAAGCGGGGCCGCCAGACCCAACAAATAGGCGCTGGTCACCCAGATCGTCTCCGTCAGCGACGCGCCCAGGCCGCGCTGGATTGACGGGTTTGCAACCGACACGATGCTTATGTCTATCATAAGCATGAAAAACCCTATGAGCAGCGACCCGACCGCCGCCCACGGATGCGGGCAGAGTTCAGAGGCGTCCCCCTTATATTTGGAACCTTCCGTTATTTGTTTATCCATATCTGTCATAAATACCTCATGAGCCTCCGGTGTCGTGCGAACCGTTTCTTCAATTCATTCCTCAATTCATTCCCTTATTATAAAACGCAGCACAAAATTGCGCCAGACCGCTCCCGGGAGCGAGACTACCTGTCAGCTCCGCTTCTTTACCGGTTGGGCCCTGGCGCAATCAAGAACCTTTATCAACAATTATTTAATGAATTTTGACCGCTTTCTTAACGCGGGGCGCAATGACCAGGGCGATCACGCCGCCGACGAGCGCGGTGATGAACTGCGGAAAGGAGAACATCAGCGTGATCATGGCGGCCTGCGGGGCGGCCAAATGGAGCAGATGAGGAATGGCAATCAGCACGACGCCGCCGTACAACGCCAGGGCTTTGACCGCGGCGGCCGCCACAGGCGCCGCATAGAAGAAGCCTTTGTATCGCCTCCCCGGCTCCGTCGGCCCGGCTCCTACGTCGAAAGCGAACCAAATCAGGACAAGCACGGCGTTCCCCGCCATAATGAAAGGGATGAGCGGCGGGAACATCGGCCCGGCGCCGACCAGGAACGCGAAGACGGGAGAGAGGACCGCCACGGTGACGCCGGCGGATATGCCGCAGGTCAGGACGGAGACCACGAGGATCAAATTCACCAGGGAACCGGTCACATACTGATTGCCGAGCGACGCGCTGAAAAACTGCGCGGCCACGAGCAACGCGATGAAAACCGCCGTCCTGGTGATCCATAAGACTTTATTGGTCACCGGCTTACCTCAGCAAATAACTGCGATCGGTATAAACCGTATGGAGCAGCTCATGGCTCTTGTGCCCGCCCGGTTCGCCGAGAAACTCCTCGTACAGGGAATTCACCGCGGGATTCTCGTGGCTCTTACGGATGGGCAGCCGCTCGTCTTCCCCGTAAACGGCTTCCAGCCGGGACTCCATGAGCTTCCAGTTCTTAATAGAGTTTCCGCCGCCGCCGATGCAGCCGCCGGGGCAGGCCATTACTTCGATGAAATGATAATCCGCTTTGCCGCTGCGTACGGCGTCCATCAATTTGCGGGCGTTGCCCAGTCCATGGGCGACCGCCACCCTGACCGGCAAATCGCCGACCTGTATCGCCGCCTCTTTGATCCCTTCGAAACCGCGCACCGCTTCAAAGTTGATGTCCTTCAAGGTTTCGCCGGTCACGAGTTCATAGACGGTCCGCAGGGCGGCTTCCATCACGCCTCCGGTCGCGCCGAAAATCTCGCCCGCGCCGCTGCCCAGACCGAACGGGTTGTCAAACGGCGTTTCGGCCAGGCTCTTGAAGTCGATGCCTGCGCTGCGGATCATGCGGGCCAGCTCCTGCACGGTTATGACGAAATCCACATCCGGCGCCTCGTCCGTACTCAGTTCGGGACGCCTGGCTTCAAATTTTTTCGCCGTACAGGGCATGATGGACACGCTGCAGATATCCTCGGGGCGCTTCCCGATCTTCGCGGGATAATAGTTCTTGATCAGGGCGCCAAACATCCCCTGCGGAGATTTGCAGGAAGAGAGGTTGGGCAGCAGATCCGGATAGTACGTTTCACAGAATTTGATCCATCCCGGCGAGCAGGACGTGACCATCGGCAGCACGCCGCCGTTTTTCACCCGGCCGAGCAGCTCGGTGCCTTCCTCCATAATCGTGAGGTCGGCCGTGAAGTCCGTATCGAAGACCAGGTGAAACCCCATGCGCTTCATAGCGGTGACGAGGCGCCCCGTGCTGACGGTGCCGGGCTCCTCGCCGAGCGCTTCGGCCAGATTGATGCGCACCGAAGGCGCCACCTGTGCGACGATGAGTTTGTCGGTCTCCAGCGCGTCCCAGAACTGGTCGCAACTGTCCTGGATGGTGAGCGCGCCGGTGGGGCATACCTGGACGCACTGGCCGCAGTTGATGCAGACGCTCTCGCCGAGAGGCCGGTCGTACGCCGGCACAAAATTCACATCGAAACCGCGGTTCACTTTGGATATGGCGTGTACGGTCTGTATCTCGTTGCACACGTATTCGCACCGCCCGCAGGCTATGCATTTGCTGGCGTTGCGCACGATGGACATCGAAGATTCGTCGTTCATCTCGGCACTGCGCGGCCTGTACGGATAGCGGGGCGTCTTGACGAAATGCAGATCCTCGGAAACCTGCTGCAGTTCACAGGTGCCGCTGCGCTTGCAGTGCAGGCAATCCTGCGCATGGCGCGCCAGAAGGAGCTCCAGGATATGCCGCCTTGATTTGCGCACCCGCGGCGAATTGGTATGGATCGCCATCCCCTCGGCGGCGGGCGAGGCGCAGGCGGGAAGCAGCGTGCGCTGTCCTTCGTTCTCCACCACACAGATACGGCAGTTCGCTTTCACATCCTGATCGGGATGATAGCAAAGCGTAGGGATATTGATGTTCAGTTTCCGCGCCGCGTCCAATACGCTGGCGCCTTCTTCCACCTGGACGGGAAGCCCGTCAATCGTCAAAGAAATCATGCTCTCTGCCCCCTTTCTATGGCTTTCAAATAATCGTCCCTGAAATTGTGCAGGCTCGTAATGACCGGATAGGAAGAGTTTTGCCCGAGTGCGCAGAGGGATGTGATCTGCATAACTTCGGCCAGTTCCTCCAGCGTGTCAAGATCCTCGAGCTTGCCGTCTCCGGCGTTGATATTGTGGATGATTTCGTGCATGCGGATATTGCCTTCCCGGCAGGGCGTGCATTTGCCGCAGCTTTCATGAATGAAGAACGACATGATGTTTTCCACGATATCGAGGATCTCGCAATAATCGTCCATGACCATGATCGTGCCGGTGCCGAGAATGGCGTCGCGGGCGCGGCAGGTATCTATATCCATCGGCAGATCCATCTGGTCCGGGTTGATCAGGTTGCCGGACTGGCCGCCCAGCATAAACCCCTGCAGATCCTTTCCGTCCTTCACGCCGCCGTGCGCTTCGAAGATATCCTTGAGGTTTGTCCCCATCGGATACTCCGCGACGCCGGGACGGGCCACGTTGCCGCAGAGAGTGAAAACTTTCGTGCCGGTGCAGTTCGGAACGCCGATGTTCGCAAACCATTCGCCTCCGTTTTGGATGATCTGAGGCAGGTTCGCCAGCGTTTCCACATTGTTCACCACCGTGGGTTTTCCGAACAGGCCTTTCACGCCGGGATAGGGGGGCTTAAACTGCGGCTCGCCGCGTTTGCCTTCGATCGAGGCGATGAGCGCGGTCTCTTCACCGCACACATAAGCGCCGCCGCCCGACACCACCGAGATGTCGAAATCGAAACCCGACCCGAAGATATTCCCGCCCAGGCAGCCCGCCTTGCGCGCGTTTTCCAGGGCCTGCTCCAGGATGGGAAAAATGTAAGGATATTCAAAACGCAGGTAGACAAATCCCTTCGCAGCCCCCGCGATGTAAGCGGCGATCGCCATCCCTTCGAAAACGCTGTTGGGATCCCCCGACAGAACAACCCTGTCCTTGTTCGTGCCGGGCTCGCCCTCGTCCGCGTTGCAAATGATGTATTTCTGATCGGCGTCCACCGCTTTCGTGACAGACAGTTTCTTTCCGATCGGGAAACCCGCGCCGCCGCGGCCGCGCAGGGCCGACTTGTCGATTTCGGAGAGCGCTTCGTCGCGCGTCATGGAGAGCGCTTTTTTCAGCGCCTCATAACCGCCCCGGGCGCGATAGTCCTCTATGCTCACGGGGTCGATCTCGTCTACGTTGCGCAGCACAATTCTCGTTTCTTCAAGCATCGTAGTCTCCTCTCATATAATCTTCCATCAGCGTAGCCGCGCGCCCCGGCGTCAGGTCTTTGTATACCGCTTCGTTCACCATGACGGCCGGGGAATTCACGCACAGGCCGAGACACTGGCAATACTCCAGCGTGAACCGGCCGTCGCCGCTGGTCTCTCCGGGCTGCAGCGCCAGCGTCTTGCTGATCGCCTCCATCACAGCCTTGGAGCCGCGCACATGGCAGGGCGCGCTCTCGCACATCCGCACCACGTACCGGCCGCGTTCCGACGGGGAAAACATCGCGTAATAACTGATGAATGAATAGAGGGACGCTTCGCTCAGCCCGGTTTCGCGGCTCACAATTACCGCCACTTCGCGGGGGAACGAGTTGTTTGCGATCTTTTGGATATCGAGCAAAATATGCATCAGTTGCCAAGGTTCCGTCTGATATCTGCCCGCTGTATCGACGATCTTCTGTTCCGTTTCGGGCGTGACCGCCCAGTTTGCTTCCAGGTTTGTTCTCATACGTCCTCACTCCTTTTACTCTTCCAGAAACGCCGCTGCCAGCCGTTTTCTGAAAATTCCTTTCAGGGAAGGGTTTATTTATGAGAATTTTATAAAATTTATTACAAGATGTCCAATTCCAATAACGTGTTATTAATACGCTTTGCGTATTAACTACGCTCTCTCCAGCGTTTCTTTATAATATTTTTCACACAACAGAATCAGCTTTTTCAGATGAGGATTCGGATTTTCCGACGAATAGGCGATGATGAACCCGCTCTTGATCTTGCATTCGCTCAATTCGATATAGCGAAGCTCGCTCTTTTCAAGCGGCGCGAAATACCGGTCCATAATCCCGATATATTTTCCCCGCTTCAGTTCCATCGCCAACGTGTGGGGATTGTCCACGAATTTCACATTGTCCGTCTGCAGGTCGACCGCTTCGCAAACAGCCCGGACATGCGCCCAGTAGTATGGATTTTTCAGGGAAACAACCGGTTCGTTTCTCAGCGACGCAATTTCGATATGTTCGGCATGAAAAAGCGGATGATTGTCCGAAATCACCACGCACGCCGGCAAGTCGATCAGCATCGAATAGTCCAGCCCCGATTCCTTCAGTTGGCCGACTTCCGAATAATCGAAAAACGCGGCGTCCAACAAATCATCTTTCAGCTTTTGAAATATCGTCTCCGGATCCGACCGCTCTATGGATAGTTTGACCCCGGGGTTTTCCGCCTCGAAGCGTTCGGAAAGCGGAAGGATATAATCGTCGATCGGGGTTGTATTATAGTCGCCGACCACCAACCGGTCGAATTCCTCGTGATGAAGATGATATGCGTTTTCAAGCGCCTTTTCGGCTTGACGCACAACAACCTCCCAATCCTTTTTCAACGCTTCGCCGGCGTTCGTCAAACGCACCCTTTTTTTGTGGCGTACAAAAAGCAGGATCCCGAGCTCCGATTCAAATTCGGCAATATTGCGGCTGATTGCCGCCTGGGACATATTCAATTCCTCGGCTGTCTTCGTAAAATTCTCAAACTTTGCCGCGACAAGAAAAATCTCGATACGCTGGAATGTTATTCCCGTCAAGCCTTTTGAAAACATGCCGGTGTCTCCTTTCAATAATATATATACAGTAAGTTAAGTTTACCGCATTAAGAACAGAAAATGTAGAGCCGGTGGTATACTTAATGGAGTTGCCGCAATTTGCGAAGCGCGCCTTGAGTTAGACTCGCCTACGGCTCGCTGCTATTGACGGAACTCCTTATGCAAGGATTTCCGAAATCTTGATTTCGTGAAATCTACTGCAAATGACCGTATAGATGATCCACGAGTAAATCATACGAAAGCGAGGAGCAGAATGAAGTACAGAAAATTTGTGTCCGCCGACAAAAAAACAGAACTCGATATCTCCCTGTTGGGATTTGGCTGTATGCGTCTGCCGGTTATCGGGGACGACATGGCAAAGATCGACGAAGCGGAAGCGATCCGCATGATCCGTTACGCGATCGACCACGGCGTCAATTACGTGGATACCGCCTATATGTATCACGGCGAAACAAGCGAAGGCGTTGTTGGGAAAGCGCTTGCGGACGGGTATCGCGAACGCGTAAACCTCGCGACAAAGCTTGCGTACTGGTTCTGCGAAAAACCGGAAGACATGGAAAAAATGTTGGACGAACAGTTGCGGCGCCTGGGGACGGACGTGATTGACTTTTATCTCCTCCACGACATTGAGGGGGAGCGCTGGATTCAGGTGAAGAAATGGAAAATGTTCGATTTTCTTACGGAGATGAAAGCAAAAGGTAAGATTCGCTTCGCGGGCTTCTCCTGCCATGGCTCCACGCCGGCCTATTTCAAAGAAGTGCTCGACGCGTATCCGTGGGATTTCACGCAGATCCAGCTCAACTATATCGACCAGGAATGGCAGGCCGGTATGGAAGGCTACCGCTACGCGGCGGAAAAAGGCGTCCCTCTCATCATCATGGAACCGCTGAAGGGCGGGAAGCTCACCGACAGCCTGCCGGAAGCTATCCAAAAAACCTGGGCGAAGCTCGGCGCCTCCGGCAAGGAGCGCACGCCTGCGGAATGGGCGCTGCGCTGGGCCGCAAACCTGCCGGGCGTCATGACGATCCTGTCCGGCATGTCGAAGATGGAACAGGTTCAGGAAAATGTGCGCGTGCTCGCGGACGCGGAAGCCGGCGCACTGACGGACAGGGAGCTCGCCATCCTCGACGAGGTGGCGGCGGCTTACAATAAGCTCATCGTCTATCCCTGCACGGCCTGCCGCTACTGCCTGCCCTGCACTTCGGATATCGCTATTCCGATGATGATGAATTATCGAAATGACTGGGAACTTTACGGGCACAACCCGAAACTGCAGGCGGAATTTGATATGTTTGTTGAAAAGAAACCGAGCGCCTGCACCGAATGCGGAAAATGCGAGCGCAACTGCCCGCAGCAGCTCCCCATCATGCAGGTTATGAAAGAGGTCTCGGAGATTTTCGAGTAACGTCAAGCCGCAATCTGCAGACGTACCCCCAAAAAGCCCGCAACTATGATCGTTACGGGCTTTTGACTATTTCAAACCATTAAAGCCAGGTTTGAATCAGCCTCACTTATTGGAGCTATTTTCACAAACACTACAAAGGATTTAACGAACCGATTTTCTGTGGATTTTCACAAATATTATAGCCAAAGCAGCAAGTATGATGGAACTTAACAGAACTATCAAGCCCCCTCTCCCTGCATTTCCCGGGATACCTCCTACTATTCCGCCATTGTCTCCTCCGTTATAGTGCAAAAAGCAAGCACTTTTTTCATGAATTCGGAAGGGAGAATTTTCACGAAATTGGAATAGAGATTTTTCAACAATTTGGAACCCAGAATTTTCATGAATTCGGAAGGGAGAATTTTCTTGG